>JBBSDT010000116.1:0-8911 GCA_038240405.1 Ignavibacteria bacterium | reverse complement strand
ATCCGGTTATTCAAGTAGGAGGAGGAGTAATTTACAAGCCTGTTAAGAATCTTGGAATTAATCTCGAAGCTGATATAGAGGCTTATGGAGTGGGTTACTACATTTTTCCATATGCAGCTTATTTTCCTATTAAGGCGGGAATTTCATATTATTTCACTCACTGACTTAAAATAAATTATTATGAACTTTTTGTTTGTGTTAGCAAGTATTCCTTTCTTCCTAATGAATAACTTCGATTCAACTGTTTTGTCAAAAAATAATTTATATATTACGACTGATACAACATACGATTGTACAGTAGTAACATTTTCAAGAAATGTTTACAAAGACGTGGGTTTATTTGCATTGGGAGATTCGACTGTAAAGATCTTAAAGAAAGATAGTAAATGGGAATTAAATATAAAAGATATCAGGACAATTAAGTTTAATGCCAGAGGTTTCGTCAAAGGGTTTCTTATAGGTGCAGGAGTTGGATTTATCCTGGGAGCAATTGGAGCAACCGGGATCGAATTTCATGGCAGCAATAGTGAAAAGATTCGCTCATCGATTAAACTGGGTCTTGTGTTTGCAATCCCATTTGGATTGATAGGGGGACCATTGGGATCATATTTTGCAGAAGATCATCTATGACATAAGTAAGCTGAATCCGGAAGCAAAAAGAAAGCGACTTCAATATCTGATCAAAAAATACTCGGACAAACAAAATTAGTTTCATTAAATATGTTAAAATATTAATTATATGGCGGCAAAGATAACAGCTTCGGCACCAATCTTATTAGTTAAAGATATAATTCATTCAGCCAATTGGTATAAAGAAAAGCTGGGATTTTCTTATGAAAGATTTTTTGGTGAACCCGCAAACTTTTGCATGCTTCACAGGAATGGCTTTTATCTGATGTTAAGTAAATGTAATGAAGATAAAATTATTCCCCACTGGAAAGTTGTTGATAAAATGTGGGATGTCTATTTCTGGGTTGATGATGTTGAGTCAATTTATAATGAAATTTAAGTCAACCGGCGCAACTATAGACTACGAACTTGGCATGAAGCCGTATGGAGTAAAAGAATTCGGAATAAATGACCCGGACGGGTATGATATTGCTTTTGGACAAATCATGAGGTAAGAATACGGGTATTGAGTATTGAGTATTGAGTATTGAGTATTGAGTATTGAGTATTGAGTATTGAGTATTGAGTATTGGGTATTTGAGTATTGGATAAAATTTTAATTCAAATGGTTAAGAGAAGTGCAGGCTTATTGATTTACCGGATAGTGAAAGAAGAGCCGGAAGTTTTTCTTGTTCATCCCGGAGGTCCCTTCTGGGCAAAGAAGGATGCTAATGCATGGTCAATTCCTAAAGGAGAATTTCCGGATGAAGAGGATGCTCTTTCAGCAGCCATAAGGGAATTCAAAGAAGAAACCGGGATTGAAATTAATGGAAATTTTATTCCTCTCAATCCAATCGTTCAGAAAAACGGGAAAAAAGTTTACGCCTGGGCATTGGAAAGAGATATCGATGCGGAAAAAGTTCTCAGCAATACTTTTGAAATGGAATGGCCGCCGAAATCAGGCAAGCTAAAATCATTTCCGGAAATTGACAGAGGCGGCTGGTTTAATATTCCTGAGGCAAAAGAAAAAATTAATTCCTCACAGTTCGGGTTGATAGAAGAATTAATGGAAAAATTAAATCACACTGTTTAATAAAGTTATTTTTAAGACAATAAAACCAATTATCTTACCGTTCTGTTTCTTTAATATTTCATGTGCAATAAATATGTCAAGTCCAATACCGGGTATATTTGATTGTCTTCATCAGACAGCCTGAAAAAACGTTCGAAAACCCTATTTTCATTTCTTTAGTGAACCTATTTCCAAATCAAATAATTCTTACTGGGTAAATACTATTAATAATTGAATTTAATATAATATAAAGTATCTGAAATCTAACTGAATAAAAACGTGTCAGTGAAGTTGTTTTCTGAAATTAAGCGCATATTGCAGAACCAAGAATTTGCTGATATAGCAGCAAAAAATAAGCATTTTTACTGCAAGGCAAAAATAGATATATATATTTTGAATTTTTATATAGTAAAATTGATTACGATTCTAAACTAAACATACATGACATTTTATCATCAACAGACGAAATTTACTTGCGGCCCGGCTTCTATAAGGAATTGTCTCCTGGCGCTTGGTTATATATTCTCTGAAAGAAGAATAAGAAATTATGCAGGCAGCGACAGAATTCATGGAACCAGCGAGAGAAAAATCTTCAGGGCATTAAAAGCGCTGGGTTTTACTTATAAGGAATTTACTAACCGTAAAGAAGAGGCTTTTCTGCAAAGAATTATTTATAACGTTAAAAAAGGTCATAAATTAATAATATTGACTGATCATGAAGATCATTGGATAAGCATAGTCGAATATTCCAATAAAAAACTCCGGGTTATAGATTCCCAGCAAAAAAGGATAAAACTCGAACTTACTCCAAAAGAACTAAGCAAATGGTGCCTGAATTTTAATATGCAGTCCAGGGAAACGTATTATTATGGTATTATAATTTATAATCCTGATAAGGGTTAATAAACGGATTATTGATAAAAGTATTAGTCCACCGGAAATTCAACTTCTGATTCTCTTCAACATCATATCGCAACATTGTACCTCCATATAACCCGGTTCATTTTTAAATTTGCTTAGGAATTATTATATTTGTTAAATTTATAACCCTAATACTATTCTAATTTAATTATGAAAAGCTTATTCAATCCTAAGGATAATAAAGAATACATTGACCGGATTAATAATTTGAACCCGCAAAGCAAGGCTCAATGGGATAAGATGAATGCAGCTCAAATGCTTGCCCATACTCAGGTGCCTTTCAATGTCGCAACCGGAGAAGCCAGGCTTAAGCGCGGCTTACTTGGAATATTATTCGGCAAAATGGCAAAGAAAAAGTATTTAACAGAAGCGCTTGGCAAGAATAAAAAAGCTCAAAAAACATTTGACAATTTTAGTTATACTAATAAAAAGGAATACGTTGATTGGATTACCGAAACAAAAAATGAGAGCACACGTGAGAAACGTATGGATTCGGCATTAGAGTGGATGTCTGGAGGAAAGATCAGGCACTGGAAATATCTTAAAAAGTAAATAACTTCCGTTGCTTCTTTTACTCTTCGTTTATATTCGGTATGTCACTTTGTTCTATAGTAAATAAATTACGCTTATCCCGGAATTTATTTATAATGTCAATTGCTCTTGGAATATTATCCGGAAGAAAGATTATTAAATCATTTTTCTTTGCATTCTTTAAAGCATAGTTAATTGCTTCAACTTCATCTTCAATTATCTTAACAGGCATTTCTGGATTTTCACTGCGGATACCTTCAAGTACAAGTTTTGGAATTTCATGTTCCTGGCGCCCCCGGAGATTTTCATCCTCTCTTATAATTATATTTGTCATCATACGGGAAGCAATTTTTCCGACATTTCTGATATCATCATCTCTTCTGTCTCCAGTACCTCCCAAAATTCCTGTCTTAACTTTGTTAGGAAACTTCTCAACAAACCTGCATAACGCCTCCATTCCTGCCGGGTTATGAGCAAAGTCAATCAAAACAGTAAAATTACCGGCTTCAATAAGATTCAATCGGCCCGGTGTCTGTGCTACAGAAGGAACAAAAGAACTAAGCCCAAATCTTATATCTTCAATTCTCACTCCATGAAGAATATAAGATGCAAGTGTGGCAGCTAAGACATTTTGTATCATAAAGGCAGCCTTGCCTGAATAAGTCAACGGAATGTTCATAACTTTTTCCACCCGCAACTTCCAATGACCTTTAAGTAAAGTTATATAATTATTTTCATATACGCAGGCAAGTCCTCCGTCAGCAGTGTGTTCGGCCACAGAGGCATTGTTTTCATCCATACTGAACAATGCTATATTGCATTTAAGCTTCTCCCTCATTTTCAAAACCAACCTGTCATCTGCATTCAAAACCGCATATCCGCTTCTGAAAACATTTTCAGCTAAAATGGCTTTGACTCCTGCCATATCTTCAATCGTATCAATATCTTTTAGGCCAAGATGGTCTGCTGTAACGTTCATGATTATGCCTATGTCACATCCGTCAAAGCCAAGTCCTGCACGAAGCATTCCTCCTCTTGCTGTTTCAAGCACTGCAATCTCCACAGTTGGATCTCTAAGAACCATCTGTGCTGACACCGGACCTGTATTATCACCCGACTGGATAAGCCTGTTGCCTACGTAGACACCATCGGTTGTAGTATATCCAACATTCTTGCCAATATTTTTCATAATATGAGCAATAAGACGGGTTGTTGTAGTCTTACCATTAGTTCCTGTTACTGCAATAATTGGTATTCTGAATTTTTCACCCGGTGGAAAGAGCATGTTTATCACAGGTTCAGCAACATTTCTTGCAAGTCCTTCCGATGGTGCAAGGTGCATTCTGAAACCGGGAGCTGCATTCACTTCCACTATTGCACCGCCGTTTTGAATCAAAGGAGTTGATATGTCAGGGGCAATGATATCAATGCCAGCGATATCCAACCCGATAATACGTGCAATTCTTTCGAAAAGAAAACTATTGTCGGGATGAACTTCATCTGTTCTGTCGATTGCAGTTCCGCCCGTAGAGATATTGGCTGTAGATTTCAAATAACAAATTTCTCCGTCTTTTAAAACTGTATCCAGAGAATACCCTCTGAAGTCCAATAGCCTGTTTGTTATATTATCTACTGTGATCTGTGTAAGTATTTTTTCGTGTCCGTAACCTCTTCTTGAATCTTTATTTATCTCTTCGATTAATTCTTTCACCGTTGATTTTCCATCGCCGGTTATAAGCGCCGGTGTTCTTTCTGCAACTGCAACAAGCTTATCATTTATAACTAATGCTCTGAAATCTTTTCCCTCAAGCGATTTTTCGATAATAATTTCATTTGAAAATTTTTTCGCATTTTCAAAAGCTTCGTATACTTCATCTAAAGAATTTATATTTATGGTAATTCCCTTCCCATGATTGGAATCAAGCGGCTTTACGGCAACAGGAAATCCAATTGAATTCACTGTCTCTTCAATCTCCGATTCGCTTCTTATCTTGAATCCTTTAGGCACAGGAACCCCCATACCCTGGAGAAGCTTTTTTGAGAGACTCTTGTCACTGGCAATTGCAGTAGATATATAGCTAGTCTTGCCTGTTACAGTTGCCTGTATGGTCTTTTGATAAATCCCATATCCGAACTGAACCAATGATTCATCATTCAATCTAATATGCGGTATTCCTCGCTCTTCAGCTTCTTCAATAAGAGCCCCTGTACTGGGCCCAAACCTGACTACTTCACGAATTTCTCTTAACCTTTGTATATGGCGCTCCAATTCCAATTTAAGCTCTTCCGGATTTTTGCCTTCTGCAATACCAAGAAAAATATCAACTGAAGCTTTTGCAGAATATAATCCTACTTCTTCCTCGATATAACTAAATACAACGTTATATATTCCACGGGTATTAGTTTCTCTTGTTCTTCCAAAACCTGTATCCATTCCAGCAAGAGTCTGTATTTCAAGCGCGATGTGTTCAACTATATGTCCGGCGTAGGTTCCTTCTTTTACTCTTTGCAGAAATCCACCTTTGCGTTTATAACTGCAGCCATGTTCATTAAGCCCGGGCATTAACTCTTTCAGCCTTTCAGAGAATTCCGGGATTTTGCTGGAAGGTTTATCCTCGTAATCTTCTATATCAAGCTTCATTAGGATGAGCTTTTTCCAGCTATTGCTCCATACATTTGCTCCTCTTAATGCCCGTGTTTCTAAAATCTTCATTTAGTTTAATTAATTTTATTTTGCACCGGGGGATTTAAAGAATGTTCGAAGCAAACCAGGAATTTTTTTGGGTGATGTAACAAAAAGAAAATCATATTTGTAAATAATCTCCAATAGCCTTCATTTGTTTCCTGTTATAAATATCATATTGAACCGAACTGCTTAATATATTCACCTGCAGACCCATTACGGAAAATGGCTCGGATTCATGAACTTCAGCGATAGTATTGTAACTGATATCAGACCCATCTATAATAGTAACAGTTCCGGAGCCCATTACTTCCAGGACACCGTTATTCTTAATGTGAATAGCAGTATTTTCATCTATTCCTATGCCAAGATTATTCGGATTATAACAAACTGCAGTAATTAATCTGCTTAAACGCGTTCTTTCAGTGAAATGCTGATCAATGATAATATTTTTTAAAATTCCGAGACCGGGACATAGTCTTATAGAATCTTTCAGAGGCTGAACTTTAGGCTCACCGCGAACAATCATCGTCGAACTCATACCTGCTGCACCTGCACTTGAGCCTGCCAAAGTCATCCCGCTCTTTATCGAATTTTTTAGCGCAAAAAGGAATTTTGTTCCTCCGAGTATAGAGCTTAATCTCATCTGATCTCCGCCGGTAAGAAAAACTCCGGTTACACCTGCAAGTATTTTATCGGCATCTACTTTTAAGACTTCCTGCCTTGAAGTAGCCTCAAGCACAGAAACTTTTTTTATTCCGAGACTTTGAAAAATTGTTTTATACAGAGTTGCAGTAACCAGTGGAAAATCGGATGGAACAGGAACAATCAAAATCACAGCATCCATTCCCCCTGAAAGATCAACAAACTTCCTTAATATATGACGTTCATTTAATTTATCTTCAGCTCCTCCGATGATAAGAATGTCACCACCGATTTCTTCTGAAAAATGATTGTTATTATCCAATAAATATTATTTGAAAAAAAAATTTTGTTAAAAATAATGATATAAATTTTTAAAAGATACCGACCTTGTCATCCCCGCAATTTTTAGGCGGGGAACCAATCAACAAATTATCTGACCGATGATTACGCAGATTAAAATGATTAACTATGATTTATAAGAAAATGCAAAATTCTGAAACTACCTACTTTGTCACTCCCCGTGCTGACTCTGTCTCAAAAGCTTCTTTTTCTTACCACTAAGACACAAAGAAAAAAAGTTTAAGAAAATTTAAACTTTGTGCTCGCCTCGCAAACGCGGCGAAGCAGGCCTTTGTGTCTTAGTACCTTCGTGGTAAAATTGTTTTATCTGGTTTTGAGATATACTACGGGCTTAGATACACGCTCTCTGTTCTTCGTGTGAACTCTGCATTAGGGCGATTTCTACGCGCAGAGTTTTACCAGTGTTTTACTTTTTCCAAGAACTCTCTCCGAATTATTCAGTCAAACCGGTGGATGCTAATATTAGCATTTCTTCTTTTTTTTTTTACCGGTATATTTTGTATACACAAATTTTAGATTCATCCTCAAGTAATAAATCCCCAATTTTTAAGCGAATCGTTTTCCAAAAGTAATTTTTCAAAACTTAAAACATATTAATCTATTAAAACTTTAATACTTTCTGTATTATTTTTATTTTTTAGCTTTAATTCGTATGCAATTATCGTATACATTGAACCGGTCCAAAACGCAAAATATGTCAGTATAAATAATAATATAATTATAGGATTTGATGATGCAATAAAAAGTTCTGACCTGAGCTCTGTAATAAGTGTGAAAGGCTCTTTAAGCGGAATTCATACGGGAGAAATTGTTCTTACTCCCGATATGAAAAAATTAATATTCAAACCTGATCAGCCATTTGTATTTAACGAAAAGGTAGAAGTAAAATTAAATCATCTTAAAACCTCTTCAACTCCCGATAACAGATTAACATACACTTTTCAAACTCAGCTAAATAAGCCTGAATGGGATTATAAAAAAAGTTTGACGGATGAATTCGGAATTTCATCTTACAAAGGATTTACTGACAATGTTGATACATTAAACTTACCGTCTCTGACTGTTAATTTTTCTACAAATCCCAGTCCCGGAGATTTATATTTGAGCAACTTTCCGTTTGACCCTGTTCCAAATACTCCATATTTGATAACAGCAAATAATTATGGTCAGATATCTTATTACAGACAAGTAATTGCAGCCGCTTTAGATTTTAAGAGACAACCAAATGGTTTACTGACATATGCCACTAATGGAAAATTTTACGAACAGGATATTCAGCATAACATTATCGACAGTTTTCAATGCGGAAACGGATATTCAACAGACCATCATGAATTTCAAATTGTCAATAGCGGTCATGCTTTTCTGATGGGCTATGATCCCGAGATAGTTGATATGAGCCTGATAGTACCCGGAGGTAATTCCAATGCGACAGTGATCGGTTTAATTATTCAGGAATTAGATGAAAATAAAAACGTTGTTTTTCAATGGCGAAGCTGGGATCATTTTTTAATTACCGATGCTCTACACATCGATCTTACTGCTGCAACTATAGATTATGTACACGGAAATGCACTGGATCTTGATCACGATGGCAACCTGCTGATTTCTTCAAGACATTTAAGCGAAATTACCAAGATAAACCGCTCCACCGGAAATATTATCTGGCGCATGGGCGGAACAAACAATCAATTCACCTTTCCTAATGACCCGATCCCGTTCAGCTATCAGCATAATATAAGGCGCATTGCAAATGGAGATGTTACCCTCTTTGATAATGGAGATTTTCGTACACCCTCGTTTTCAAGGGCCGTTGAATATCAGCTGGACGAAGTTAACAAGATTGCCACACTTGTCTGGCAATATAGAAATACTCCTGATATTTTTGGCTTTGCAATGGGGTCGGTCCAAAGACTACGAAATGGAAATACACTGATCTCCTGGGGCTCCACAAATCCGACTATAACAGAAGTAAGACCTACGGGACAGGTCGTTTTGGAAATGTCCCTGCCAGCAAATATTTTTACTTACAGAACTTTTAAAGATGAAGTGAACCTTACTTTGAATTTGAAACTTGCTATTGAAGGATT
>JBBSDT010000115.1:0-8937 GCA_038240405.1 Ignavibacteria bacterium | reverse complement strand
ATACTATAATTGGGATGGGTTATGTTATGAGAGAAGAAAAATAAAATAAATTGAATGACAAGGTTGGAATTACGAATTGCAGAGCTTTCTTAAAGCTTCCCCTCTTTTTTTGGAGGGGACTGAGGGAGAGGTTGGAATTTGGAGACAACAATGAAGGTTGAAATAAAAACTTCTTTAAAAAAATTATTCACAACAGTAAGAGGACAGTTAACCCTTTTTTTTGTTTTTATATTTGGACTAACTCTTTGTGTTTTTAGCATAGTATTGTATAACGTTTTTGCTGCTCAAAGCAGAAATGAGCTTGATAAGGCAATGGTTATACTGGCCAAATCTCTGGATGCAGAAATACAAAGCGACAGCATATCATCTGATTTACTGAATGAAGTGGAAGAAACTTTCATTCCTTATACTACACCCAAACAACAGTTCGTTGAAATATTAAATGAAGAGGGGAATGTTATTTTCAAATCTATCCACGGGGAAGATTTGCATTTTGATCAGGATTGGCTTTCAAGAGCCTCTGAGGGTAAGCAGGTCTTTCACACCTATAAGGCATCCGATGATGGAAGTCCTTATGGAATGAGAATCTTACTATATCCGGTTACCGGCAATTCAAAGAAATTTATAATTGCAGTTGGAATACCTCTTGCTAATTTGGAGAGTGCGCTTTTCAAGTTTCGAATGATTTTGTTTATTTCAATTCCGCTGTTGCTGCTTTTTGCTTCAGTTTTCGGATGGACATTTTCAAAGAGGGCTTACGCTCCTGTAAGAGTGCTGATTGGCAATATGAATTCAATCACAGCAAATAATCTTGAGAAGAGATTACCTGTAAGTAATTCCGGAGATGAAATTTCAATATTAGCAGCAACTCTTAACAGTCTGATTGAAAGGTTACAGAAATCCTTTCTGGTATTAAAACAGTTCACATCTGATGCCTCGCATGAATTAAGGACGCCCTTAACAATATTAAAAGGTGAGATTGAAGTTGCATTGGCAAAGGGAAGGTCATCTGATGAATATGAAAAAGTTTTAAAAAATAATTTGGAAGAAGTTGAAAGGCTTCAAAAAATTATAGACGGATTGTTGATGTTAAGTCAGATGGAATCGGGTAAAATATATATTTACAAAGATAAAATTGATTTAAGCGACCTGTTGGTGGAGGCAGTTTCAAAAATCAATGGTCTTGCCCGGAAAAAGCATATTAGAATAATCTTAAATTTAAATAATAGTCCGGAAAAAGGTCGCGGAAAAATTTTAGTCAACGGGGAATATAGTAAGCTTCTAAATGTTTTTCTGAATCTTCTTGATAATGCAATAAAATATTCTGATCCAAATAGCGAAATTAATTGTACTGAATCGGCTGATCGGGCTCAAAACACAGTAATAATTTCAATAGAGGATTGCGGAAGCGGGATAGCTGCAGAAAATCTCGAAAATATTTTTGCCAGATTTTACCGAACAGATCTATCAAGGACAAGGAATGATACTAACGGCGTGGGATTAGGACTTGCTATAACAAAAGCAGTCGTTGAAGCTCATGGAGGAAAAATTCTTGTTAGCAGCAATGAAAATATTGGCACAACATTTACAGTATTTCTTCCGGCAATATAAAATTTTTAAGTACTTACCCCCGAATGAAATTCTTTTCACTGTGTTTTCATAGTGTTTTCATTTCAAACAACTAAGTTTGTATACTGTCTGTTTATTGTTAAAATTAACTTGAATCTTTTAGCTGTAATAATTAGTGGATTTCTTATTCTTACTGCCTTTCAGTTTTTATCTGCACAACAACCATTGGAAACAGAAACTGCGAGACTGGTGAAGGCGAAGAAACTGGAAATTGAAAGCAGTTTTGAATTTCAGACATCGTCTGAAGGGACGGAGAAATCTTTACCGTTTGCAATTATTTACGGAATAAGAAATGACCTGGAATTAATGATCGAGCCGGTAGCATATACGTCTATCAATCCCAAAGCCGGAGTACAAGCGCATGGACCCGGAGACATAGAAATTACACTTTCATATCTCTTTCGTCATGAATCCGGTCATATCCCTGCTTTATCAGTGGCCGGAGAAGTGAAAATACCAACAGCAAAAGATAAGCTCATAGGTACGCAAAAATATGATTATGCTGGTTATATTGTTGCAAGTAAGAGATTCGGAAGGTTCGACACACATATTAATCTGGGATATACTGTGGTCGGTCAGCCCGATAGTTTGCAATTAGACAATATCTTTAATTTTGCCCTGGCTTCAGAATACACATTAAGCAAAAAGACACAGCTTGTTGCTGAAGTATTAGCAAATACCTCTTCTCTTGCAGGCGATGAAAATAATACTTCGCCGGAGATATCAACGGGAGAAATTGTAGGAATGCTGGGTGCAAGATATTTCCTGACATCTAAAGTTATTTTCGCGCTGGGTTTAAATTACGATAATAAACAGGCGTTTCTTATAAGACCCGGAATAACTATAAAATTTTAGTTTTATTTTTTTTAAATATTAAATAACAGAAAGGAAATAAAAAATGAACACAAAGAAATCAATCCTTATAGTAATAGCACTAATTCTCATGTCAGTCGGTGCATATGCTCAAACCATTCCTGCGGCAGTCACTCAGGCATTTAACAGCAAATTTCCGAGCGCTGCTAATGTGAAATGGGACAAGGAAAATAAGAACGATTATGAAGCATCTTTTGACATGAATGGCATAACATATTCTGCTAACTTTACAGCAACCGGAGATTGGCTGGAAACAGAAACCGGTACATCATTTGATCAGTTGCCTCAGACAGTTCAGGACGCCTTCAGGAAAGGACACAAGACTAATAAGGTAAAAGCAGCCGCAATCATCGAGACTTCCCAGGGTGTCACAAAATACGAGGTTGAATATAAGAATGGTAAGAAAACTTCGGAATTTCTCTATGATGACAAGGGTAATGTAGTAAAATAATCAATCTTCTTTAACAATAAGTTTGCCATTTGGCAGACTTATTGTTATTTTAAAAACATGAAAATAAACGCAGCCTCCCAATTCTACATTATATTGCCCTTATTTTTTTTCAATTCTTTACTTGCAGTTAGCCAGAACAGAGATATTAATTACTATGTAAACCGGGCTCAACAAAATAGTCCTTTAATAAGTCAAAATGAAAGTCTTCTAAGAATAAACCTCTTACAAAACCAATTAATTATTGCACAAAATCTAAAACCGCATGTTTATATTACGGGTGATTTAACTCTGGCGCCCTACTTTAGTAATAATGGAAGGTTTATCAGTTTAACCCCAAACCCGGACGGAAGCGCATTTGGATATGATCCGGCTCTTTCAAACGGCGGATCCTATGAAGCATTATTGAATGTAGACTTGCCGCTAATTACCGGCGGGGTTTCGAGGGCCCTCATAATTCAAAATAATATTCAAAATCAAATACTGATATTATCAACAAAACAAACTCTGCATGATATTGAAAAACAGGTACGTGAACAATATATAAATACCTTTAGTGTTCAGCAACAAATTAATTATCTGTTAAGAATCATAAAGCTTATCGACGACAGGAAAAAAATTGCAGATGCTTTAGTGCAAAAGGGATTGATGCAACAAACAGATTATTTACTGCTGGATATCGAACAAAATACACGAATTATTGAAGACCATCAGCAGGAACAATCGCTGACAAATGCTTTTACTCAACTTAATAATCTTTGCGGAATAGAGGATACAACACAATATGAATTGGAAGAACCTGATTTTCAACAAACGCCACCGGTTAAAACTTATAACTTTGCGGAACGATTCAGATTTGACAGCCTCAGCATTGTATCTCAATTGAATGTATTAAATACAAATAACTACCCTCAGCTGACTCTTTCCGGAAACCTTGGCTTAAGAACATCTGATCCTACAAATATTTCTCATAATTTCGGAACGGGCATCGGGCTTCATCTGAATATTCCTTTATATAACGGGAATCAGAAAAATATTCTGCTGCAGCAGAACCGGATTACTTTTGATACTCTCTCTATCAGTCATGTGGCTCAATTGTTAAACGTAAGGAATACTATCAAGGGGCTGGCAAAACAAATAAAAACTATACGGGAAACAATATCTTTATACGAATCACAAATTACAAAACAGGAATTATTGTTGAAGATTCTTCAGGATAAATTGATCAGCGGACAAGTCTCAACCATTGATTATGTTAAATCAATCGAGGATTATATTCTGACTAACCAGAATCTTTTCAACGCACGAGTCACCTTATGGCAGCTGATAAATCAATACAATTATTTTAACTGGTGAATAAATGAAAAGTGAGCTATATAGAAAATATAAGTTGCTTCTGATCGTTTTTATTCTGATTTCTTTCGGACTTATTTGTTCATGCAAAGACTCCGGTACAATCAAAGAAGACCCTGCTACAGTTAAGACTCTTGTAACTCTGACAAGTCCCGAATACAGCAGCTTATCCGAATACTTACAGTTCAACGCAGTTACACAATTTCAAAGAAAAGATAACATTAGGGCTACTGCGACGGGATACATAACGAATGTTTATTTTAACCCCGGTAATTCAATCCAGAAAGGATCCGTATTCTGCACAATAGCTACAAAAGAACAACGTGCTCTTGAAAAATTGTCAGCTACCGATTCTTCTTTACAAAGATTTCAGAAGCCATTGCAGGTGGAATCAAATGCATCGGGAATAATATCTGCAATAAATATTTTGAGCGGTGATTATGTAAACGAAGGAGATGCAATCGCCACAGTATTGGAGCCGGGATCACTGGTTCTTAATCTTAATGTACCTTATGAATCGCATAATTTAGTTTACGTTGGTAAATCATGCGAGATTTATCTTCCTGATGGAAGAATCCTAAATTCACAGATTTCAAAAATTCTCCCTACAGTGGATCCTAAAACTTTGTCTCAGATTTATTTAATAAATCTTGGAAATTTTTCTCTTCCCGAAAACCTGAATGTAACCGTTCGTATTGCGGTAAATCAAAAAACGAATGCTTTAAGCTTGCCTACACAAGCCGTTCAAACAGATGAAGAGCAGAAGGAATTTTGGGTAATGAAATTAATGAATGATTCTATAGCGGTTCGTGTGGATGTCATGACCGGAACTCAGAATGATTCCCTCACGGAAATTATTTCGGATGAGATATCTGCCGATGATAAAATTGTATTACAGGGCGCATACGGCTTGCCGGACTCTTCTATAGTAATTACAACAAAAGAATAGCCTGATGTTGAATTTCTATAAGAAGTATGAATTTCCGATTATAGCGCTTGCTGTACTTCTTTTATTCGGAGGATACTTCAGTTACTCCAATCTTAAAACCGGGTTGTTTCCGGATATAACATTCCCCAAGATAAAAATCATTGCAGATGCCGGACAGCAGCCAATAGACAAGATGATGGCAACTGTTACCGTTCCTCTGGAAAATATTATCAGAAAGACTGAAGGTCTCGAAAATATCAGGAGCACCACTTCAAGAGGAAGCTGTGAAATCTCTGTCTATCTAAGCTGGTCATCCGATATAGACATGGCCAGACTTCAAATCCAGTCATTCATTAATGAAGCAATGACTGATTTACCACCTGGAATAACAATTTCTGTAGAGAAAATGAATCCCTCGATTCTCCCTGTGATGGGATATTCAATCGAAGGAAACCGTTCTCCGATTTCATTGCAGGAAATAGCTACATATCAGGTAAAACCTTATCTTGTTTCCGTCCCGGGTGTGTCTGACATTGGTATTATTGGCGGCAAGAAAAAGGAATATCAAATTATATTAAATCCTGATAAGGTAACCACATTGGGAATAGGTCCTCAGCAAATCCAGAGTGCAATTGTTGAGTCCAATATTTTAAGCTCTAACGGCTATATCAGTGATCATGACAGAATGTATCTGACACTCACAGATAATTCAGTTGATCAACTTTCAAAACTTCAGAACCTGGTAATCATTAATTCACCTAACAGGCTGATCAAGCTTAGTGACATTGCCGAAATTAAAATAAATGAAACAAAGGAGTACGTTCGTATTAATGCAAACGGAAAAGATGTTCCTCTCATAGCAATTATAAAACAGCCCAATGCAAACCTGATAGAAGTGACAAAAGGTGTGGAAGATAAAATTGCCGAACTGGAAAAGATTTTACCAAAAGATATTAAATTAATACCGTATTACAAACAGGCAGACTTTGTAAATGACAGTATAAAAAGCATAGAGGATGTCCTCTGGATTGGGCTTATACTGTCGATTGTTGTTGTAATAATTTTTCTGCGCTCTGTATCAACCAGTATAGCTGTATTGCTCACGATACCGCTTACATTATCCCTGACTCTGATAATTTTATTTAGTATAGGATATACTTTCAACATTATGACACTTGGCGCTCTTGCTGCATCAATTGGCTTGATGATTGACGACGCAGTTATTGTAGTGGAACAAATACACAGAACCCGGGAAGAGAATACAAAAGAACCTATCACCTCAATAATTTCCAAGTCTATCGGATACCTGCTTCCGGCAATGATTGGTTCATCATTAAGTACAATTGTAATTTTCATTCCTTTCATATTGATGTCGGGAGTTGCCGGTGCTTATTTCAAAGTGTTGGCTTTAACAATGATAATTACATTGGGTTCGTCATTTATAGTAACCTGGATTATTTTGCCGACACTATTCCTGATTCTACCTTTTAAAAAGAAGGAGCATAAGGATATTCGATACAAGGCAGGCTGGATTAAATTTTTTGTAAAACATTCATATTTAAGCTTTATATTTGTAGCAATATGTATTTTCATTTTAGTTACAATTCCGGGAAGCTTGCCGTCTGGTTTCCTGCCGGAGATGGATGAAGGAAGTATTGTAGTGGATTTCAGAAGCCCCAGCGGAACCACCCTGGAAGAGTCAGACAGAATGTTGAAAGAGTTAGACAATATTCTTAAAGAACAACCTGAGGTAGAGAACTTTTCAAGGAGATTGGGTACACAAATGGGTTTTTTTATTACAGAGCCAAACACCGGTGATATTCTTATAAAGCTGAAAAAAGACAGAACAAAATCTACAGTGGAAGTATCAGATGAGATCCGGAAAAAAATCGAAGAAAGCCTGCCACAATTAACCGTGGATTTCGGACAGGTAATAGGAGATATGCTTGGGGATTTAATGAGCTCTGTACAGCCGGTTGAAATAAAATTATTTGGAAATAACAAGGACAGCCTTGAAAGCATTTCAACACAAATTGCAGATATGATTTCCACTGTTAAGGGAACTGCGGATGTATTTAACGGAATTACAATTGCAGGTCCGGACATATTAGTTCAGCCTGATGTCCCTGCATTGGCACAATTCGGAATAACTCCCAGTGATTTTCAATTTCAATTGCAGACGCAGATAGAAGGAACTGTTGTCAGCAATTTTATTGATAAGGAGAAGAAGGTCAATATCCGCTTGATTTATCCCAATGCATTGTATACTTCGGTTCATTCTTTGAAAAATAATAATATTCTTTTACCTAATGGTTCTTTTAAACCTCTGAATACTGTTGCAAAAATAACAATTGAAAAAGGTCAGGCTGAAATACACAGAGAAGATCAGAAAATGATTGGTATTATATCGGCACGTCTAAATAATCGGGATCTTGGCAGCACACTAAAAGATATTCAGGCGACATTAAATGAAAAGTTAGTTTTGCCTTCGGGTTTTCATATAGAATACGGAGGTTCATATGCTGAACAGCAAAGAGCGTTTAAGGAACTATTGCTAATTCTGATCTCAGCTGCATTACTTGTTTTTATCGTAATGCTTTTTTTGTTCAGGCAAATTACAATTTCATTTATTGTGATATTCCTTGCTGTCCTGGGTGCAGCCGGCAGCTTCATTGCTCTGTTAATTACAAACACACCATTGAATGTAGGAAGCTATACCGGTATAATTATGATAATAGGAATAATAGGGGAGAATGCAATATTTACATATCAGCAATACATGCAGGCAAACCTGACCATGAATAAAGAGAAAGCAATCATATATTCAATTACGCGAAGGCTGAGGCCCAACCTGATGACAGCATCAGCAGCCATTATTGCACTGCTTCCTCTTGCTTTAGGGCTTGGAACCGGTGCGCAGCTTCATCAACCGCTTGCAATTGCGGTAATAGGGGGATTTATTTTCGCTCTGCCCTTGCTATTAGTTGTATTACCCGGGATGATCAAATTGTTTATCAGGGATAATATCATAAATAAAGAGTATGATATTGATCCTTTGAATAGTAATGAAGAAATAAATTTGAAATAGTTTTTCTGTTTAATTATCTAAAAAAATAATTAACTTTCAGTGTAATATTTCGTCAAGAATTTATCTAATTAATTTGCTTTTGGCTGAAAGTCAGGATCACCGCATTGCCACATTACGAATGAATATATATCGGATAAGTTTTTAAAATAATCGGTCATTGTTTCTCCTCCGAAATGCCCGGTATTATAATCAACATGGAGCAGTACCGGAGTTCCGGAAGAATTTACATTCTGCATCTTCGCGGCAAACTTAGCAGGTATCCACGAGATCACCCTTGGATCATTAAAGCCCGTTGTAAGCAAAGCAGCAGGATATTTCACACCCTCCTGAAGATGCGAATATGCATCCATTTCTTTGAGCGCCATGTATTCTTCTTTGACAGCAACAGTTCCAAACTCAGGAACATTTACAGGACCGTTAGGACTAAACTCAGCCCTTAAAGTATTTAAGCTTCCGACTTGCGGAATAACAACTTTGAATAAATCCGGACGTTCCGTAAAAGCTCTTCCTATAAGAATTCCGCCTGCACTGGTTCCGGTTCCTGCTAATTTATCTTTTGATGTATAATTATTGTTAACCAGATATTCCCCGCATGCGATAAAATCTTTCCATGTATTT
>JBBSDT010000114.1:0-8954 GCA_038240405.1 Ignavibacteria bacterium | reverse complement strand
TTCAAAACGGGCAACTTAAGTTATTTTATTAATGAACTAATGTTGAATAATAAGATGAAAAGTACTATTAAAATCAATTATATTGATATTACTTTAATAAATAATTTGATGGTGAATAATAACAGAATAAAACTTTTTTTAATACTCTTAATTTCTTTCCTTATTGTCAATTTATCGTTTAGCCAGGTAAAGCTCCTTATTACAATGGAACCCACTCAAACGAATCATCTTAAGGCATACGGTATTGCATACCGGCACCTGTTGAACGGAAAAGAACTTGACTGGTTGCTGAACTATAGGGGAGGTTCATTCATGTTCAACTTCTCGTCCAAGCTTGAGGAGGAATGCAAACAAAAAGGTGTATCATATGAACTGCTTGACGGTACGCAGACTGCGCAGGTCTATGCTGAAGTAAAAGATGAAAAAAATAATATGGATGTAGTCCGCCTTGAAAAGGTGGCTAAAGTAGCTGTTTATGTACCGCCGAATGCACTTCCATGGGATGATGCCGTTCAGCTGGTACTTGAATATGCGGAAATTCCATATGATAAGCTCTGGGATGATGAGGTTCTTGGCGGAAAGCTTAAAGGTTATGACTGGATTCACCTTCATCATGAAGATTTTACAGGTCAATATGGAAAATTCTTTGCAACATATGGTTCGGCTCCCTGGTATCTGGCTCAAAAACAAATCAACGAGCAGACTGCTACTAAGCTTGGCTATAAAAAAGTCTCGCAGCTAAAGCTTGCAGTAGTAAAAAAATTAAAAGAATTTGTATCGAACGGAGGATTTCTTTTTACAATGTGTTCGGCGACTGATACTTATGACATAGCTCTTGCAAGCCAGTATACGGACATTTGTGAATCCATGTATGACGGAGACCCTGCCGATCCGGATGCAAATAATAAGCTGGATTATTCTGACTGTCTTGCTTTCGAAAATTTTAAGATTGAAATGAATCCTTATGTATATGAATATTCAAATATTGATGTCACCAATGAAATTATAAGTGTAGGTCAGTTTAATGATAATTTTAAGCTTGTGGATTTTTCCGCAAAGTTTGATCCCGTACCATCTATGCTAACTCAATGTCATACTTCGCTTTTAAGCGGATTTCTCGGCCAGACAACAGGTTTTAAAAAAGAGTTTATAAAGAAGGATGTAACGATACTAGCTATGAATGAAGGAACTGATTGGGTAAAATACATTCATGGGAATTATGGAAAAGGAACTTTTACGTTTTACGGTGGTCATGATCCGGAAGATTATCAGCATGCCGTAGGTGACCCGAAAACCGAACTGGAAAAATATCCACATTCTCCCGGATACCGGCTCATATTAAATAATGTCTTATTTCCTGCTGCTAAAAAGAAAAAATTAAAGACTTAAAAAATAATTTATATTTCCGAATTTACATATCCAGAAGCAAAATTAATAATGGAAACGTTCTGAGAAAAAAGGTTTTTTTCAGGTTCTATTGTCTCTTCTTGTTCATAATTGCATTCTCTCTTCAGGCATGCTCGATTAAACAGGAAAATTCCTCTGCAAAATTCAGAATTATTGATGATGCCGGAGTTGAGGTTAGTTTTGATAATTATTCCAAAAGAATAATTTCTCTTGCCCCTAATATCACAGAATGCCTGTTTGCAATTGGCGCGGATTCCTTGATAGCCGGAGTAACAGATCTTTGTGATTATCCCCCCGAAGCAAAAAAAAAACCCAGGACGGGAACATACTTTAATCCGAATTATGAAGTAATTGCATCTCTACAGCCCGATCTGATTATAATAAATGTTGAGAATTCTTCCAATCCAACATATCAGGCTTTGAAAAATATGGGATTGAAATTGTTTGTAAGTAACGCTAAGAATGTAAAAGATCTATTTAAGACTATAAGTGACTTTGGAAAAATCACAGGAAAAAAAGATTCATCAGATAAGTTGAATACATTATTAGAAAAGAAATGGCATGACCTGATGTCAACTGATAGTGTAACGAAGAAAGCGCTAATACTGATTTCTATAAATCCCCTGATGACAACTAACGGGAAGACTTTTGTCAGCGAAATAGCAGAACTTTCAGGATTTAGAAATATTTATTCCGCACAAAGTTTGGATTACCCAAATATAAGCTATGAAGATGTGATAAAAAAAAATCCTGAGTATATAATATTTCCAACTGACACAAATGATGTTGACAGGTCAAATAAATATACGGATGAGATTACAAGACAATTACTGAATACGCAGGCAGTTAAGGAGAAAAAAATTATTCTTGTGGATGAAAATATAATGTTCAGGCCCGGCCCAAGAATCTTTGATGCCGGTGAGCTTATTAAGAAAAAACTAAAAGGTAATTCATAAAATAAATTTACTTCTTGGAATAGGATGATGATCAATATTTTCTTCTTTTATGAAATCTTCTTATGCCGTACCACTTATTGAATCTGCGATTATTAAGTCTCCAGGTATTCCTGTGTTTAAATTTAAATACCTTTACTTCATTCCATAAAGGATGGCCCTCATCATCTCTTAACCGTAAAATTCTATTCCCCTGTATAAGTTCCTTTGCTATCAGTATTTGTTTATTATCAAAAACTGCTCTTGCTCCGATTATGGTCATCGTATAACCGACATTTAAGCTGAAATCCTGTTTGCTTATAAACCATACTGGACCCAAATAAATTGTTTCTCTTAGATTGTTATTGGAAAAAATTAGTTTAACTCCATGATATGAATAATCACTTGGTATCCGTCCGATCTTTATTATTGTTCCTGTGGTGCTTTTTATATAACGCGGATCGTAATTTTCCGGAAGTTTAGAATTAGTTTTTTCCTGAGCGAATGAACAAATAGTTAATCTAAGAAACAAATAAAATATTAATGATGATTTCAGAACTTTCATTTAGTGACTTTGCTTAATTAATTAGAAATGCTTTTATTATAATAATAATTACTTTAACCAATCAGTTTCAATATCAATTCCTGCCATTGCGCGATAATGAAACAACTCTTTCAAATAATTTTTTAACACTTATTTTCAAGTCTCAAAGCGTTAAATTACAATATGATTTCTTTGAATAAAATTTCAATGCGTTATGGGGCCAAGATCTTATTTGATGAAGTATCCCTTAGGGTTTCAGGCAAGGACAGAGTCTCTCTTGTTGGTTCCAATGGCGCAGGAAAGTCAACGATGTTAAAAGTGATTGCAGGATTTAATAAAGCCGATGAAGGAGAGGTTGCGCTTTCCAAGCATACTACTATAGGTTATTTACCCCAGGAAGGCATTCTATTCACGGGCAAGACATTATATGAAGAAGTGTACAGCTCGGCAGGCGACATAAACAAAATACAGGAAGAGATGCGCCAAATAGAAATTGAAATGGAAGAGAGTAAAGATACAGCATCAGATGAATTTATGGATCTTGTAAATGAATATGGAGAGCTTCAGGAAAGATTTCAACTGCTGGATGGCTTCAAGTTAAAATCAAAAATTGAAAAAATTCTTATCGGACTTGGTTTTTTTGAAAGTGATTTCGAAAGAATGACAGGTGAATTCAGCGGTGGCTGGCAAATGAGAATTGCTCTGGCAAAACTCTTACTTGCAAATCCTTCTATACTTCTTCTTGATGAACCAACCAATCACCTTGATATTGAATCATTGATATGGGTAGAAAATTATCTGAAGGCTTATCAGGGAGCCATAGTTCTTGTATCACACGACAGAAGCTTCCTGGACAACATAACCGACCGGACTGTCGAAATTTCTCTTGGGAATGTCACTGAATACACCGGTAACTATTCCTTTTATAAAAAAGAGAAGGAACTCAGGAAGCAACTTCTGGAGAATCAATATGATAACCAGCAGAATTACCTTCGTCAACAGGAAAGATTTATAGAACGATTCAGGTATAAATCTTCCAAAGCCAGAGCAGTTCAGAGCAGAATAAAACAATTGGATAAAGTGGATTGGGTTGAGCTAGAGGATGAAGAATCTACTGTAAACTTCAATTTCCCGCCTGCAACGCATTCAGGTAAAGTAGCCATAGAAATTACCAATTTAACAAAAAACTACGATGGAGTGAACAATGTGCTTGAAGATATTGACCTTATTATATCCCGGGGCGAAAAAGTTGTATTGTTTGGAGTGAATGGAGCAGGAAAGTCTACTTTGACAAGAATTATTGCAGGGAATGAATCGTACAATAAAGGAGATGTAAAGCCAGGTCATCTTGTAGACCGAAAATTTTATGCCCAAAACCAGGCAGAAGAATTAAACCCCTCCAGGACAGTTCTTGAAACAATGGAAGAAGCGGCAACAGGAGAAATTTTAAAAAATTTAAGATCAATTCTTGGAAGCTTTTTATTCCGGGGAGATGATGTTTTCAAGAAGGTGGGCGTCTTATCCGGAGGTGAAAAGTCCCGGCTTGCTCTCGCAAAAATGCTTATTGAACCTTCTAATTTCCTGATACTGGATGAGCCAACCAATCATCTTGACATGCGCTCCAAAGAAGTCTTAATGAGAGCTTTAAGAAAATATAATGGCACAGTACTTGTTGTATCTCATGACAGGGAATTTGTTGATGGTATCGTAGGCAAAGTAATTGAAGTAAAGAATAAAAAAATAAAAACTTATATTGGTAATGCTACGGATTATCTGAATGTTAAAAATCAGGAATTAAAATCAGTTAACAGTCAAAATAAGAAAGTTTTAAAAGAAAACATTGCCGAAGACTCTCTGAATAAGAATGGTAATTTACCGGTTCCTGAAATTAAGAAGAAGAAAAAAGATTTAAGCAGGGTCTTGCTTCCGGTCAAGATCAAAATTACTGAGCTCGAGAAATTAACTAATAAGTACGAAAACAGAATTAAAGAGCTTGAAGAACTAATGAGCCGGGATGAGTTCTATAAAGGAACACATAAAGTAGTTGAAGTCAGTAATGAATATAATAATTTAAAAGAGAAGTTAAAAAAGGTATATTCACAATGGGAAGAAGAAACAGAAAAACTTAATAAGCTGGAAAAAGAAATTATTTAAAAATTTAAATAAAAAGAAATGAAAAGAATAGTGAATGTTATTTTGTTAATTTTGTGTATGTTTGCTTTTGAAAACTCCATTGTAAAAGCTGATTGGAATTTTGATCCTAAACTTAAATTAAACAGTGGAAAGGATTTCTCAAAGTTAAAAATGACACGGGATTATAACGAGGCCTTAAAATTTCATAAGAGAAGGGCTAATAGTCTTATTGGAGCTTCGATTGATTTTCAGGTGGGTTATAATTCCACGAATGCAAATGCAGACGGAGTGGGACCTAATTCTGTGAGTGCAACTACTAAAAGCGGATTCGGAGTCGGCGCCATACTAAATGTGAATTTGCTTAATATATTGAGCTTTTCAACCGGATTGGACTTTTCAAAGAAAAATTTTGGACTAAGTGTACCCTATGTTATTCCTCCTCCGGGAAACATTATAGATTCAGCTAATTACGATTTAACCAATAATTACATTAATATCCCAATGAATGTTAACTTCGGAGGAATGGTCAGTGATAAGGTCGGAGTCACTTTCAGTGGAGGTCCATATTTTGGAATACTCTTGAATGCCTCGAATGCTTTGACAGGATTTAAGAATTTTGATTTAGGACTTAATGGAATTCTTACCGGTAAGTATTATTTAAATAAATTTGTTGCTGCTCTTCTGGGTACTAAAATCCAATACGGTGGTTTGAATAATTTGTTAGCGGCAGGTTCAGTCAGCAAGCTTCATACTGTTAACTGGGGTGTCTTTACCGGGCTAAGCGTCGGTTTCTAATAATTAAGGACAAGTTACTTTATTAATCAGGATAAGAACGATCTCTTATCCTGTTTCTATTTAAAGCAATTATTTGAGAAAAATCATCCTTTTAACTTCAGAATAATTTTCTGCTTTCAATTCGTAAAAATATATACCACTGGAAAGATTAATTTCATTAAAAACTACATAATGTTTTCCTCTTTCCTGTCTGCTGTTAACCAATGTAGCAACCAGCTTTCCAAGCGGATCATAAACTCTCAACCAAACAAAGTGTGCATTTCTTAATTCATAGTTAATCAGAGTTTTAGGATTAAACGGATTGGGGTAATTCTGGTGAAGGATAATTTCATTTTGAAGGATTTGCTCGGATATGTTATTAGTATTTACAATTCCGTGGTTATATTTTAGAATTGTTCCATTATATCCTACCGCCCAGCCGTTGGTAGAATCTGAAAAAGTTACATCAAATATAGGAATGCTATCAGGAGTGAAAATAGTTCGCCAGGAGTGTCCGCTATCTAACGTATATATGAATTTTTGAGCTATCCCAAGAGAAATCCAGCCTTCATATGGTGTTCTGAAATCAATTCCGTTAGCCACACCAAAAACGCCCAAAGTATCATACAACCAATGTGAGCCTTGATCGGAAGTTCGTACTGTACTTGAACCATACTCAAAATCGCCTCCTGCAGCTATCACCTTTGAAGAATTAAATAAATACAAATCGTTCAATGGTTCAGGACCAACAATTGTTGCCTTCCAGTTAATTCCGCCATTGGTGGTTTTCCACATTGCTCCTGCAATATCCCGGAACCCTCCGCAGGCATATCCTGTCATAGAGTCAAAGAAATTTAAATTTACTATAGGAAAACCGATAGTTATAGTAGTATCCGTGTCTGCTTTATTCCAGGTCGATCCGGCATTGGTAGTGTATACAATAGAAATAGGTGCGCCGGCCATAAAACCTCTTAATGAATCCAGAAAATAAATTGTATTCATAAATCGTCCCGTATCAGGATACATATATGAAATCCAGTTAAGCCCACCGTTCGTTGTTTTTAAGATTTTTGTTCCGTAAAAGGAATTTGAATCAGGAAAAGCTTCCCATGCCACAGCCCATCCTAACCTTTGATTAATAAAATGAATTGAATGAATGTCGTTAATGATTCCGGAATTTTGAACGTTCCAATTAATACCCGAATTCGAAGTCTGTAGTATTGTCCCTGTATCTCCGGAAATCCAACCCGTTTGATCATTGATAAAGAAAACATTTTTTAAATTGTGCCGGGACGGACCGGGCTCCTTCACCCAATATGTGTTAGCTGACAGATGTGTGATTAAAATTAAAAAAGTAAATATAAGAAGCAGTAGTTTCACAAAACTAATTTATTAACAGAATTTATCTAAATATATTAAAAATGTCTAATTAATTATACTTTCCATTGCTATATCAATTCAAATAATAGAATAATGGACGAAATCAAGATGTTAAGTGCAGATACATCCACAAGATTTTTTATTTTGCATTCTGATTCTACTGTTTTTGCAATATCTCCTATCCTCAATCTTCCAGGTTTATAAAAAATTCCAATCTTGACCTGAATCGAATTCAATTCTTAATTCACCCACCGGCTTAAGAAGTAGGTAACTATTTTGGAGGAGTTAAAGAAAGTTAAAGCAACCGATTATAAATATATTTTGATTTCATTTTGAAATATATATTAATATATTTAAAATTCCTTCTATGGCGAAAAAACAAATCAGAAAAGATACAGCTGAATCCTTAAAAAATAAAACTCTTGCTCAAAAGCAAAACACATTTGCTGTAGACAATCTGCCATTCATTGAAAAGTATTTCTGGCTGGTTATTCCAATCTTTACATTCCTTTATTTTTACAGCAGCAGATATTCATTAGGATTTTACCAGGATGATGAGATTGGCCAATACATAAACATGATTCAGTTCTGGCATAACCCTGCAGTAATATTAGGAAATTATCCAAAACCCGGGAATAAACTTTTCATGCTACTGCCTGCTTTATTTAGTTATGATGCGGTGATTTTTTTCAATTCTCTGATCGCGGGATTTACCGTTTACATGACTTATATACTTTTGAAAGTGTATAGGATCAGGTACGCATTTTTTGGTGCACTGCTTCTTGCGTTCCAGCCTTTATTCTATGATTTATCATTTCGCTCGTACGCAGAGATATTCACTTCTTTATGTATAGTATTCTTTCTAATTCTTTACAGGAAAGAAAAATATTTATGGGCAGGTCTGGTATTAGGTTACATATTTACAGTCCGTCAGGAAATAGCTCTGCTTATTATTACTATTGGTATAATATTCATTCGAAAAAAACAATGGAGTGCTTTAATTGCCTTGGGAATTTTTCCTGTACTTTATGATCTGCTGGGCTTTTTCAAGACTGGGAGCATACTTTTTGTTTTAGATGAGATGAGGCAGATTGCAGGTTTGAACTATCAATCTCAGGGATTATTCCATTATTTCCGTGTCTATATTTTTATTATTGGACCCGTAACATTATCGCTTTTCCTTGCAGGCTTCCTTGGCTTTTTTGCTGATATGAGCAAGTATAAGGACTATATAAAAGAACATTCAATTTTTTATATATTCTTTGCTGCGATATTTATCATTCAGATGATGACGATGTTTAACGATGGTCCGAATCCCGGCAACTGGAGATATTTGCTTCATATTTCTCCTATCGCAGCAGTCTTTGCCACCATTGGATTGAATAACCTGGCAGAATTAAAATACAGAAAAACATCCTTTATTATATTCGGAATTTTTGGTTTCATAGTTCTTATTTTTCTATCCCGGGAATCGGACGGGTTTAGGTTGCTTGATGTAAGTGAATATGGAAAGTTTTTGTTTGTTTCAATAGTTTTTGTAATATGTATACTAATAAGCAAAGCAAATAAAACCGATTACCTGAATAAAATATCTTCTGCTATACTTATTCTGTCAATTATATATTTTTATTATTCTTTTAAACCCAAACAGCTGTCACCCGAGCTTCAGACAGTCCATCAGTCATCCGAATATATGAAATCCTTAGGTCTTGAAAACAAGAAAGTCTTTGCGAATCACACTTTTATAATGTTTTATTCGGATGAAGCTTTGAGAAAAAATCCTG
>JBBSDT010000113.1:0-9096 GCA_038240405.1 Ignavibacteria bacterium | reverse complement strand
ATTTATTTTTATAAGCTTGAAGCAAATAATTCATTGCCGGAGGGACAAGAATTTATAGCAACCAGGAAAATGCTGTTAATAAAATAGTATCATATAATTTCGCCGTTTCCGCAGGGTCATTCCGCTTACACTATTAAAGAGTTTGTAACCTTTGAGCGAAAGACCCTGCGGGATATTATTGAATTCCTGATTCAATACTAATATATTGCCACAATTCATAAAACCATTATTGAATTGAACAACAGCAAAGTTATAGACGGCAGGTTAATTTCTTCCCAAATAAGATCTGAAATAAAATCAGAAACAATAAAGTTGAAATCCGAAACAGGCATTATTCCCGGACTGGCATTCATTCTGGTAGGTGAAAATCCTGCGTCTAAGGTATATGTAAAGAATAAAGGTAAGGCATGTGAGGAACTTGGTTTTTATTCCGTGACTGAGACATTGCCGGAAAACATTTCCGAAAGTTCACTTCTGCAGCTTATAGATCAATTCAATAAGAATGAAAAAATTCATGGCATATTAGTGCAGCTTCCTCTTCCGCCGCATATTGACAGGCAAAAAATCATTGAATCAATAAATTATAAAAAAGATGTGGACGGTTTCCATCCGCTTAATGCCGGCAGAATGCTTATTGGGGAAAAATGTTTCATCCCCTGCACTCCGTATGGAATACTGGAGCTGTTAAAAAGAACCAATACCGAAACAAATGGCGCCCATACAGTTGTGATAGGAAGAAGCAATATTGTGGGGAAGCCTGTAGCTAACTTGCTCCTGAGAATGGAGTATAATTCAACTGTAACTGTTTGTCACAGCAAGACCAGAAATATTAGAGAAATTTCCTCCGAAGCAGATATATTAATTGCAGCGATAGGGAAAGCAAATTTTGTAAAGAAGGATTTTATAAAAGAGGGCAGTGTAATAATTGACGTGGGAATAAACAGAATTGAAGACGTTGAATCTAAAAGCGGCTATAGAGTTGTCGGAGACGTAGACTATGAAGATTGTTTTGAAAAGTGCGGTAAGATAACTCCTGTGCCCGGCGGTGTAGGTCCCATGACTATTGCAATGTTAATGAAAAATACTTTGGATTCCGCCAAAGGACTAATTTATGATAACTAATTATTACGAAATCCAGATTTTATTTAACCGGGAAAATTATGAGGAGCTTTATAATAAGTTATATCTGCACGGAGTTGAAAATATCCTTGAAGAGCAAGGTGTATTGAAAATCTATTTTACTGAAGAGGATATAAACAAAATAGATTCTCTTAAGAAATACATGTTAAGTTCCGGAATTATCAGTGAAATGCAAATTGAAGTTTTAAAATTAGAAAACAAGAACTGGGATAGTGAATGGAAAAGCTCAATTGAACCTGTTTACATAAAGGATAAAATAATAATTTACCCATCCTGGAAAAAGGAGCAGTTAACATGCTTTGAAGATAAAATTCTGATCGAAATTGATCCGAAAATGTCGTTCGGAACCGGACATAATGAGACTACACAGCTTGTATTGGAATTAATGTGTGAAAATATTAAAGGTGATGAAAAGAAGCTTCTTGATTTTGGCTGCGGGACAGGTGTATTGTCCATTGCCGGCATAAAGCTCGGCGTACAAAGAGCAACGGCAATAGATATTGATGAAGACTCGATTATTAATGCATCAGAGTGTTTTCAAAAAAATCATGTAAGCGATAAAATTAAGCTGTTGCAGGTGAATCTGCCCGGGCTGAATGAAAGTAACTTCGATATTATATGTGCCAACATCATAAGAAGCGTGATTGTGGATAACTTTGAAAAAATATATGAAAAGCTTAAGACAAATGGTAAATTATTTCTATCGGGAATACTTGACTCGGAAGACAGGATAATTTTAGAACTGCTGTTTCAAAATGATATTGAAGTTATAGACATTTTAAAGAGAGGGGAATGGATAGGGATTTATGCAGTTAAAAGATAATAGAATTTATTCAGTAATTGATATAGGAACCAACACCTGTCTTTTACTTATCGCACGTCTAGATGAAAATATTACGAAACTCAAAGAAGCTTAGGAAACTCCCCGTCTTGGAAAGGATTTATATACGACCGGTAAAATTTCAGCGGAAGCTTTTCAAACAGTTTCAGAAATTATAAATAAATATAGGGAGGACTCGAAAAATTATGGCTCAGAAAATATTCTTGCTTTTGGAACGAGTGCACTTAGGGAAGCAAAGAACAGTGATGATTTTATTGATTTTATAAAAAAGGAAACCGGCATAAGCATAAAAATTATTTCAGGTCATGAAGAAGCAAGATACAGCTATGAAGGCTCAGTCTTTGATCTGGAAAAAAATAAGAACTATGCAGTGCTTGATATCGGAGGCGGAAGCACAGAGATTTGTTATTTAAAAAATAAGGAGTTAAAGACTTACAGCATTGAAATTGGCTCGGTGAGAATTTATGAAAAATATTTTAAAGAAGGTTTTACCAATACTGAAATCAATCGCGCTAAAATATTTATCAGAAAAAGTTTAGTTAATCTAAATGGTTTTGATAATTCAATAAGACTTGTAGGTGTTGCCGGTACTTTGACAACCCTTTCAGCGATTAAGCAAGGGTTAAAACATTTTGATGAATTTTCTATTCATAAATACATATTAACATTAAATGAAATAAATATTATATTTGATTATTTATTGACACTTGGAACCGAGGAGAGACTGAGGCTCGGGAGTTTCATGAAAGGAAGAAACGACATTATAGTCTGTGGTGCGCTTATTCTTATAGAAATTCTGAACTTTTTAAAAATTGACGCCATTATGGTATCTACAAAAGGGCTGAGATATGGGCTGATGAAAAATATTCATGACTTTATTTAGAGACATAGAATTTTTATTTTAAAACAATTACAGATTTATCAATTATGCTAAAAGAATTTAAAGAATTTATTGCTCGTGGAAATGTAATTGATCTGGCTATAGGCATAATCATTGGCGGCGCTTTTGGCAAGATTGTTTCCTCCCTGGTTGGGGATGTCCTGATGCCTCCAATCGGTTTATTGCTTAGTGGTGTTGATTTCAGCAAGATGGGTATTATTTTAAAAGAGGCAGTAGGTGATAAACCTGCAGTTATTCTTGCTTATGGGAGTTTTATCCAGACCATAATAGATTTTATAATCATTGCCTGGGTAATATTTTTAGTTATTAAAGCTGTAAACAAATTCAGGAAAGAAAAAAAGGAAACTCCGGTTGCTCCCTCAAAAGAAGAACAATTACTTATTGAGATACGGGATCTCCTGAAAATTAATGCAAATAAATAGTATAATAAAAATTTTCATTTGAAATAAAATCTGTAACCTATAACTTTGCGTAAATAAGAATTGTATGGCTAAATTTGTATCTAATAAGAACGAAACAGTCCGTTTATTCAAGAATCCTTTCCTTGAATATTTTTCTCATATTCATCCTGCCACCCCGATAGTAATATATGTTCCTATTATGATAATGTTGTCATATTTCGGATTTCGCTATACTGGTATTGCTGCGGGGATTATGTGCTTTATTTTGGGAGTAATTTTATGGTCCCTTACCGAATATGTGATTCACAGGTGGGCATTTCATTATCCTCCAAAAACTGACATAGGGAAGAAAATGCATTTTCTTGTTCATGGAATACATCATGATTATCCACGCGATGCCACGCGCCTGGTGATGCCGCTGCTGGTAAGCCTTCCTCTTGCAATTATTTTTTATCTTATCTTTGAGGCTTTATTCGGAATTTATCATTTTGAAGTTTTTTCAGGTTTTATGCTTGGATATGTTTCATATGATTCCATTCATTATGCAACACATCATCTTGATATGAAAGGACGTATCGGTAAGTTTTTGAAAACCTATCATCTTCGCCATCATTATGCAGATGAGAATACAGCTTACGGCGTTAGCAATCCGATGTGGGATTATGTGTTCGGAACTGTTCCCCAGCAAGTCAAAGATAAAAAGCATTCCAAACCGGTTATTGTCGGGAAGTAAGAATAACAATTAATTTCAATATCTATAATCAGATATTAGCCTGCCAATCGGATTTTAATCTAATCGCTATTCTAGCTTATATTTTAACTTATACCTGATGAACTTTTCCGGAGGAAATTTTTTTGATCTGCCAAAGGATCTTCCGTTGAATTTTGAATTATTCGAACCGTTTATTTCCGGTGAAGATCTGACAGTTGAACGAATAATCTCCACCGGACAGCAAACTCCGGAAAATCAATGGCTCGAGGAAGATCAGGATGAATGGGTGTTGCTGATTCAGGGCGAAGCACAGCTCAAATTTGAAGACGGGATCAAAAAAAAACTCTTACCAGGGGACTATCTCCATATTCCAAAAAATTCAAAGCATAAGGTGGAAAGCACAAGTACGGATCCTCCTTGCATCTGGCTTGCCATTCATTATAAATAATATATGAACAAAAGTGCCGGGTATTGGATTGAAAAATTACATATGGTGCCTCATCCCGAAGGGGGTTACTTTAAGGAAACCTACCGCTCTGCTGAAACAATCCGCAAAGAGCATTTGCCGGCGAGATTTCCTGATGACAGGCAATTTTCCACGGCAATATTTTATTTACTGATGAATGAGCAATGTTCAAAGCTTCACAGAATAAAGTCTGATGAGATTTGCATTTTTATGAGGGTAGCGGAGCTGTAATTTTTGCGATTGATGATCTGGGGAATTTGTCTGAACATAAGCTGGGTTTAAATCCCGATGGAGGTGAATCACCTCAAATTACAATACCAGCCAATCAATGGTTCGGAGCAGTTGTAGATAAACCAAATTCATTTTTTCTTGCTGGATGTACAGTATCTCCCGGATTTCATTTTGATGATTTTGAAATGGGGGATAGAAAAAAGCTGATTGAATTATTTCCAAAGCACAAAACACTTATTGAAAAATTAACTAATTAGTTTTTGAATGGATAAATTTATGCAGGCTGCAATCGATGAGGCAAAAAAAGGTCTTAAGGAAGGCGGGATACCTATTGGTTCGGTATTAGTAAAGAATGAAACCATCATAGGAAGAGGACATAATAAAAGAGTCCAGGACAATGATCCTGTGATCCATGCAGAAATAGATTGCCTGAGAAATGCAGGCAGAATAGGGACTTACAAAGATACAATTCTTTATTCTACTTTGATGCCATGCTATCTTTGTGCAGGAGCATCTGTTCAGTTTGGCATAAAAAAAATTATAGCCGGGGAATGCGAGACCTTTGAAGGCGCCGTAGAATTTATGGAGTCCCATGGTATAGAAGTAATAAATCTTGACCTCAGTGAGTGTAAAAATCTTATGAAGGACTTTATTGAAAAAAATCCAAAACTGTGGTTTGAAGATATCGGAGAACTTTAATGAATGCCCCGGTATTTCCTTTTTATGTAAATAATATCAATTATACTTAAACAACCGACTGTTCTTATTATTAACAAATCGTAAACTTTCAACTCCCTCAACTTTCTCTATTTCAAATAATCTATAATAATTCTATGTTACCAAAATTTTTTCCCCTGAATTAAACAATGATAAAAAAAGCCGGTCGTATTTCATATTCTCCTGAATTCCGGAAGCGACGTGCTCTAAATTGGCTCACACTGGGTTTTACATATGCAGCCATGTATATGGGAAGATACAATCTTTCATTTGCAAATAAGGCCCTTTCCGACAATTACGGCTGGAGCAAGACTGATATAGGTACAATTATAACCGCAGCTCTGACAATCTACGGATTATCTGCTTTATTTAATGGACCCATCGCTGACAGGATAGGCGGCAGAAAAGCCATGCTTATTGGTTCGGTTGGAACAGTAATTTTTAATTTATTCTTCGGGCTTGGCGCATATTTTCATTTTCTTGGTACGGGAACTTTGCTTTTAACATATTTTGCAAGTGTTTGGGCATTAAACTCATACTTCCAATCTTACAGTGCATTATCGCTGATAAAAGTAAATGCCGGATGGTTTAAAGTTGATGAGAGAGGTGTCTTCTCTGCAATATTCGGCTCAATGATTCAAAGCGGGAGAGCTTTGATTTTTATCATAGGGGGGTTTGCTGTTACTGTGCTGCCCTGGCAATGGGTATTTTTTATCCCTGCGGGGATAGTTGCTGTAATGTCTTTATTGACGTATATAAATGTGCAGAATACACCGGCATCAGCTGGACTTCCGCCACTCGATACTGAAGATGCGACCAGTGGAGATACGGGAAAAGTTGATTTGAAATATGTTTACAGAATTGTCATTTCCAATCCTGTTACAATTACGATTGCTGCCGCGGAATTCTGCACCGGATTTGTCCGGCATGGATTTGAGCAATGGTTTCCGAGATATATGCAGGAATATCAGAAGCTTGCTCTTGATTCACCGGTTTTTCAGCAAGGCGCCTTGGGTGTTGTCCTCGCCGGCATAGCAGGAGCCTTCATTGCAGGCTATGCATCGGATTGGCTTTTTCAATCACGAAGAATGCCTGTTGCGTTTGTTGGTTATTCCTTAATAATTTTATCTTTGCTCGTAGTCTGGTTAGCAAAAGATATTTCGTTAATAATAATAGCATTCATTGTAAATTCACTTGCAATAAGTATGGTGCATTCAATGCTGTCCGGAACAGCTTCAATGGATTTCGGAGGGCAGCGAGCGGCTGCTACAGCAACAGGAATGTTTGATGGAATGCAGTATCTCGGTGGTGCTGCGGTGGGTGTTGGAGTAGGATGGATGCTTGATAATTTCGGCTGGTCATCCTGGAGTCCAAGCATGATTGGCTTTGCTATGATAGGTGCAATACTAATGTTAGTTTTATGGAATGCTAAACCAAAACCCCGTCCGGTCAAGCCAATTGTTATTGAACCAGATTTAGCTTAGTTGAAATACTTCGACAAAATTTTTATCGTCTAAAAATTTAAAATAAATTGGGATAAAGCATTTTTCTCTTGGGATCTATAAGTCAAGTAAACATTTCCTATGAGAACTTTCTTAAATCAATTGCAGAATAATCCCGTTTGTTGATTGGATCCCGGCCTAAAGATTGCCGGGATGACAAGGCAGGTTAAAATGTGAACTCCCGATGTGCCATCTTTGCCCGGTTTCAAATACACTTCTTATATTCAGCTTTTTCCATATTTTTACAAAGTTAATAATTCCTAATTATAATCGAAGTTGATACATAATTTATGCTGAAGTTATACAATACATTATCGAGGTCGAAAGAAGAGTTTGTTCCGATAAATCCTGATGAGGTAAGGATGTATAGTTGCGGACCGACTGTATATAACTATATGCATATAGGAAACCTTCGCACATTTTTCTTTGAAGATATACTTCTTAGAACTCTGAGATATAATAATTTTAATGTCCGGTATGTAATGAATATCACTGATGTTGGTCATCTTGTATTGGACAATGATGAAGGGGAAGATAAGATGGAAATCTCGGCCAAGGCGCAGGGCAAAAGCGTATTGGAGCTTGCGGAATATTATATTAATTTTTTTAAGAGAGATGTTGGCCTGATGAATATAATTACGCCGGATGTTTATTTAAAAGCGACAGACTATATAAAAGAGCAGATTGAAATGATAAAATGTCTTGAGGTCAAAGGTTTTACATACATTACAGGGGACGGAGTTTATTATGACACTTCAAAATTTCCGGGATATGGAAAACTTGCAAAGCTTGATATTAAAGGTTTGAGAGAAGGTGCAAGAATAGAATTCTCAAAAGAGAAAAAAAATATTACTGACTTTGCTTTGTGGAAATTTTCTCCAAAGGATGAAAGAAGACAAATGGAATGGGAGTCGCCCTGGGGCAAGGGATTTCCGGGCTGGCATATCGAATGTTCTGCAATGAGCAAAGCCATTCTTGGAAATCATTTTGATATTCATTGCGGAGGAGTCGATCATATTCCAATTCATCATACTAATGAAATTGCACAATCGGAAGCTTGCAACGGTGAAAAATTCGTAAATTACTGGCTTCACGGCGAATTTCTTGACATGGGAACTGAAAAAATGTCCAAGTCCACGGAAAATTTTATTACCTTGCAGACGTTGATGGATAAAGGCTATACACCCATGGAGTACAGATATTTTTTGCTTATGGCTCATTATAAAAAGAAGCTGAAATTTTCTTTTGAGGGACTTGACGGCGCGAGGAACGGTTATAGAAACCTGATTGGGAAAATTCTGAACCTGAAAACTGAAGCAGACAGAGAAAAGATAAACGAAGCAAATAAAAGTACTTCCGGTTTTCAGATTGATGAATACAGCGAAAAATTTGCAGGTGTAATTAATGACGATCTGAATATGCCTGAAGCAATGGCAATACTTTGGGATGTTGCAAAAAACGAAAATATTTCTGCAGGAAATAAATTATCCCTGATTTTTGACTTCGATAAAGTTCTGGGTTTGGAATTGGAAAAAGCAGAAATACAGAATGAGGATAAGGAAATACCGAAAGAAGTATTACAGCTTCATAAAAAAAGAATCGAAGCAAAGAAAAATAAAAATTTCAGGTTAGCTGATGAGATTAGAAATGAAATTAAGGAACAAGGTTATGATGTACTTGATAAAAAAGAAGGAGCCGTTTTAAAAAAAATTGATTAAGATTTCCCTCCAAACACTTTGCCACGACCGCAGAATGGCGGATCGGGAGCCTGGGACAAAGAGGAATCAGGATAAGGAAGTTCTGGATTTGCAGTCACATTGTACTACTAAATTTATTTGCTTTGCGCTTTCACCCAGATATCTGCAGGAACTAGCTTTTCTATCGTATCATACAGTTTTGTAATATTGACGGAATAAACCGGACTGACATGTGACGGTACCTGTATTGTAGGCGGTTTTTGATCAAGATTTGGCTCCTGCCACATAGTAATCATAAGACTTCTTTCCGGTCCACCCATCAGATTGTTTTCAGATTTCATTTCTTCGGGGCTAACGGTAAAAACTTGGCTTTTTTTTAGCGCTTTATTAAGGTTTTTTAACCCCTTTTTTCCTACAGAAAAATCATAATCATTTGTCGAGGATGCATGTGTATAGGATAATTTTCCTGCGCCGGTCTCATTAATTGT
>JBBSDT010000112.1:0-9110 GCA_038240405.1 Ignavibacteria bacterium | reverse complement strand
TGTCAAAAGCGGAAATACAATGATAGGCTCTTTAAAGTTTGGAGGCTCAGGGGTATATCGATCTACGAATAATGGAATAGTCTGGACTAACATAACAGATAATTTACCATTTATTAATGAGATTTCGAAGTTACTGCTGTTTGATAATAAAATTTATGCAGCAACAAGCTCAAAAATCTGGAAAAGAAATCTTAACGAAATAATTACTAATCAAAATTTAATTAATCTAAGTTTTCCGGAAAAATTTGTTTTATTGCAAAATTATCCTAATCCCTTTAACCCCAAAACGATAATTAATTATCAATGCCCGGTATCAGCTGATCTGAAATTAAGAGTGTTTGATGTCCATGGCAGCGAAGTTGCGACTTTGGTTAATAAGAAACAGGAGGTTGGTAAATACTCAATAGAATTTGACGGAACTAACTTTCCAAGCGGAATTTATTTTTACAATATTCAATCCGCCGGATTTAGTGAAACGAAAAGAATGATCCTGATAAAATAATAATATATTTTACAGGTATACTGTGTTTTTCAGCTGAGAAAGCATCTTATTCTTTTCGAAAGTGTTAGATTGCTTCTCCTTTACGTTGCCCCGCAATGACAAACTTTTAAATTTTGTGATTTATCCGATTACTTTATTCACTTTCATAATGAGGTACAAGTAAGACATCGCATTTTTTTACTTCAGTATTAGTATTGATTTGAGAGAAAAAATAATTTAGCTTGCAGAAACCTATCTATCAGAGTTCTTACCTTTAAAAATTATTTAATAACTAAACTTTTGCAAGGGGGCATATGAAAAAGTTATTACTTACTGCTTTATTAACTTTTATTTTTACTCATCAGATGTTTGCCGGGGATGGTCCTAATATATGGAGCACTTCTTTAAGCAGCGCCGGTCAGATATACTCAATAGCGATTAATCCTGCGAATCAAAATATTATGTATGCAGGAAGTTTTACTACAGGGGTCTGGAAAACCACAAGCTCAGGAATTACCTGGACTCAAACAAATACCGGTTTGACAAATTTAACCGTTCAGACACTCGCTATAAGTGCATCAAATCCTAATACTATATATTGTGGAACAAGTCAGACGGGCGCCGGCGCGGGGATTTACAAATCCACAGACGCTGGAGGTACATGGAGCCAGATCAATACAGGAATCGTAGAAACTTCTTTAGGCATCCAGGCTTTGGCTGTAAATCAAACAAATCCGGATATCGCCTATGCAGCTGTTTTTGACGGACTGGTGGATTCACCCCAGGGATTTTATAAAACAACAAACGGAGGCACAACGTGGAGCCCGGCTAATACCGGAATGGGAACCGTAAAAAATATACTATCAATCATTATTAACCCATTAAATTCAAATGAATTATATTGCGGAACGTCTTTCGGTGTCACCACACAAATGGGTCCGCCTCATATTTACAAAACCGTAAACTCAGCAGCAAGCTGGACTGATGTCAGCAACGGAATTCCCAGCCTGACTACAGATAATAAACCTGTAAGATGTCTGAGCATCAGCAGAGCCGATACTTCTGTACTTCTTGCCGGTATTTTTTTGAACACGGATTCTTTAAGCGGTATGTATCTGACTACAAACAGCGGAGGGCTCTGGACAAGAAGACATAACGGTCTTCCTAATCTGGTGGGAACTTTGCCAAGAAGCTGTCTGATAAAGCCCGGAAGCACAAAAGAATTTTATGTCGGTCTTGGAAATACGACTAATTCAGGCATCGGAGTTTTCAAAACCACCAATGCCGGAATTTCATGGACGGATTTTAACGGGGGGACTCTAAGCAATACTACTACTTTACGGTCTCTGAATATACGCACTATTGGAGATACAACCCTATATGCCGGCGGAGCAAATCCTTCTGCTACAACAGGGCAGGGCGTTTTTGAATATTCATGGATAATTACCGGCATTGGAAATTCAAACGGAAATATTCCCAGCGAATTTGCATTGAAGCAGAATTATCCCAATCCATTTAACCCGTCCACAGTAATATCTTACCAGCTTCCTGAAATCGGACTGGTAGTATTAAAGATATATGATATCAACGGAAGGGAAGTTAAAACTCTTATTAACGAAAGTCAAAACGCCGGAACTTACAATGTTAAGTTCAACGGATCAGAATTGTCAAGCGGCGTTTATTATTACCATATTGTTTCGGGGGTATTTTCACAGACAAAGAAAATGATTTTGGTTAAATAAGAATTGGCTTTTCGGCATTCTCAGAGTCAAGCAAAGCATTTATAGATAATTTAATGATTATTTGTAAATGCTTTTTATTTTTCAATAACCAGTTGGACTATTTATGCCTTTCTTTATTTATTGGGATAGAGAGATGGTGATATCTGGAATGAAAAGATGATGAAAGTATACTTAACAGACTTAATAGCCTGCCAAGATAATCCAATCTTAATCACAAGATCCGACTCTGTTTATCTCCGCCTTGGAAGAAATGAGGCAGCTTAAAAAAATTTAGCACTTAAATTATTGAACTCTAACTTGAATTAATAATATTTATTCATTATTATGGAAACTAATAAAACCAAAATAGTTTCTGAAACTCAATCCTAAACTTTTCGAAGACCGCCAAAAGATATTAAAACATTCCCGTGATAAGTTTCACCGTGAGGGTTTCTATAAAATATCTATGGACGAAATTGCCGGCGAACTTCGAGTGAGTAAAAAAACAATTTACAAGTTTTTCCCATCCAAAGAAAAACTCCTGGAAGAAATTTGCTCGAATACCTCATGTGATATTAAAGACCGGATTGGCTCAATTATAAACGGTAAAGAAGATGTTGTTGTAAAGTTTGTGAAGCTTTTGAATATGCATAGCAATTTTACCATGAACATAAGCGACAAATGGCTTAAGGACTTAAGTATTCATGCACCTGCGATTAAGATGAATATTGATGAGATGAAAAATGACCAGATTAATAAAGTATTCAGAAAACTTCTTGAACAGGGTAAGAAAGAAAAACTGATTGAAAATTATCCATCTCCTATAATAATCACAGCTTTTAATTCATCTTTAATATCAGTTCTGAATCATGACTTTCTTGTTAATAATAAATTTACCATGCAACATGCCTTCAAAATAACTTATGAAATGCTTCTAAACGGAATCCTAACAGAAGCCGGCAAGAAGAAATTTAAAAAAACAAAGGCTTTGTTAGCCAAAGAAATCAAACTATGATCAACAGGTTTATAAAACCACATTACAAATTACTTTCAATTTTTTTGCTCTCCGGTATATTGTTATTATCATCTTTTAAGATTTCGCTTTCCCAGGAAACGGAAATAATAAATTCTCTGGATGAAGCATTGTCACTTGCATTGAAAAATAACTCTGCTGTAATAACAGCCAAACTGGATAAGCTACAGGCTGAACAAAAAGTTTCGGAAGTATATAGCCAAAACTTAGTTCCGACTCTAACGTTAAATTCAAGGTATCAAAGGGCAATTAAGAAACAGGTATTCTATATTGCGGGACAAAGATTAGAAATCGGATCGGATAACTCTCTTACAAATACGGTTGATGCAACCCAATCACTTCCTATATTGGGAACTCCTGTATTTTCAGGAATCAGAATTGCTGAGTATTACTTAAGAGTAAAAGAAGAAGGGATTTTGGCAGCTGCAAATGATGTAAAAAATAATGTCAGAAATTCTTATTTCTCTGTTCTTCTTTCCAAAGCTGTTTTAGATGTTAACAGGCTAACACTTCAAAACGCACAGGATAATTTAAAAGTGGTTGAAGCAAAGTATAGAAACGGTGTCGCAACTGAGTTTGATTATTTGAGAGCTCAGGTCAGAGTTGATAATTCAGCTCCGGTCCTTACAAAGTCCGAAAGGAATTATGATTTAAGCAGAAAAGCTTTGCTGAACTCAATTGGATTAAAATCGATCAGGGATTTAGAAGTTTCGGGAACTCTGACTTATGACAGCAATGAAGTTTGGGGAAATACCGATTATGTGATTAATCAAGTATCCGAAAACTATGTTGCCGTGAGACAGTTGAACATTAACAGAAAAATAAATGAAGAATTAGTAAGGGTAGATAAGGCAAATTTCCTTCCGAAGCTTTATTTGTTCGGTCAGTATGCACTCTCATCATCGGAGAACGATGGCCGTCCGATTAATGATTACAGATTTTTTAATACACTTAACCTTGGAATGGGATTATCGTGGGATTTAAATCTTTTCAGGAATTCATTTAAGGTAAACCAATCGGAAATTGAAGTTAAGAAAAATGAAGAACAGATACGAGACCTGCAACAAAAGCTCCGGTTAACAGCGGAAAGCTCTATAATTGCTCTTGAGGATGCGAAAGAAAGAATTCTGTCACAGCAAAAGACGGTAGCTCTTGCTGAACGGAGTCTTGAGCTTGCCAATGCAAGCTACCGGGCCGGTGCTCTGAATCAGATAGATGTGCAGTCAGCCGAGCTTAGCCTTTCAGAGTCCCGTCTGGCTTATCTTCAGGCGATTTATGATTACCAAATTGCAAAAGCCGGAATACAAAAATTACTTGAAAAATAAAATGACGTTAAAATATATTAAAATAAATTTAATGAAAAACATTCTATGTTTGTTAATCTTTTTAATAATAGGAAGTTTAACTTTACAATCGTGCGGAAATAACGGTGAAACAAAAACGGAGCCTGAAAAAAAGCTGCAGGCAGTTAAGGTTAAAGAAGTGATAGGACAGGAATTTGAAGAGACATATAAAATAGTTGGAATTGTTAAGCCTTATGAAGCAGCAAAAGTTTCTTCCGAAGAAGGAGGGTTAATAACATATCAGCCATTTGATAAGGGCAGCCATGTTTCCCGCGGGCAGGTAGTTGTAAGATTAAGAAAAGATCAGGACCGCGCTGCATATGATCAGGCATTGTCCCAATTTGAACTGGCTAAAAGTAATTTCGATCGAATGCAAAAACTTTACAACGAGAGCGTTACAACTGAACAGGAATTTACAAATGCAAAGTTTCAGCTTGAAATTACAGAGAAGAGCCTGAATGTTCTTGAGACAAGATTAAATAAGTCATATGTAGTATCTCCAATAAGCGGAATAGTAGACCAGAAATTTATAGGTAAAGGCGAAGTTTGCGGACCCGGTACTCCGATCTTAAATATAGTAGATGTTTCAAGAGTTAAGATTTCAGGTGGTATTCCTGAAAGTTTCATTGGAGATATAAAAAAGAACTCACAGGTAAAAATTACATTTGACGTCTATCCCGGTGAAGAATTTTATGGAACTGTAAGCTATGTTTCTCCGACTCTGAGCCAGGCTAACAGGACATTTGAAATAGAAATAGTATTAAACAATAATGACGGAAGACTAAAGCCAGAAATGAGCGCAAACATAGAGATTCAAAAAACAAAGATGGAGAATGCATTGGTACTTCCCCAGGATCTGCTAATTGATTTTGGTAATGAGAAATATGTATTTGTTTTGGAAAATGACGTGGCTCATAAAAAAATTGTAACTCTTGGAGGACGGGATAATAATGATGTCTTAATAACATCGGGTTTGAATGAAGGTGATAAGCTTATTGTAGAAGGATTTCAGTCTTTGGCTGATGGTGACAAGGTACAGGTTATAAATTAAAATTTTAAATTTTATATGAATATTTCAAAGCTGGCAGTAAATAACAAAGTTACTGTTTATATATTGGTGGTTATTATTGTTTTATTTGGAATCTATTCCTATACATCAATTCCAAAAGAATCAGCGCCGTCCATTACCATTCCTAATATCTTTGTTTCGACTGTTTATTTTGGGGTTTCTCCAAAAGATATGGAAAATCTTGTAACCCAGGAAATTGAAAAAGAAGTCAAAGGAATAAAGGATGTTAAAAAAGTTACTTCAGTCTCTCAAGAAAGTTTTTCACTGATTAACATTGAGTTTAACCCTGATGTATTAATTGATGATGCATTGCAAAAGGTTCGTGATAAAGTAGCAATTGCAAAAACTAAAATGCCTACTGACATTGAAGAACCAACCATTACGGAGATAAATCTTTCTGAGCAGCCAATGCTTTATCTAAATCTATCCGGAAATCTCGGACTTGCGTCTTTAAAAGATATCGCTGACAATCTAAGTGATGAAATAGAAGTAATCCCAGGTGTATTGAGCGCTGATGTTAAAGGCGGTCTTGAGCGGGAAGTAAAAATAAATGTTGATGCTAACAGGTTAAAATATTATAATCTGACATTTAATGATATCATCGGTAAGATCAACCTGGAAAACCAGAGTATACCTGGCGGAAGTGTGGATGTTGGAAAACAAAATTATCTTGTGAGGGTACCGGGCCAGTATGAAGATCCTGAAAAAATCCGTGATATAGTAGTTAAAGCTGATTCAAGTAAGCCAATATATATAAGAGATATTGCACAGGTAATATACGGTTATAAGGACAGAACCACACTTTCCAGGGAAAACGGCCAGGAATCGGTAACTATCATTGTCAAAAAAAGAAGCGGTGAAAATATTATAAGAATTGCCGACGATATCAAGGAATTGGTTAAGAAAAAACAATCAGGCTTTCCGTCAGGTTTAAAAATCAGCTTCACCGGAGATCTCTCAAAGAATATTAAAAATACTGTTCACGAACTTGAGAATGGAATTATCACGGGTTTCTTTCTCGTTTGTCTGATACTTCTTGCATCCATGGGATTGAAGAATGCATTTCTTGTAGCAACATCAATACCGTTTTCGTTCTTTATTTCATTTATTGTATTAGCTGCTTTCGGAGTGACTATGAATATAGTTGTTCTTTTCGGTCTGATACTTGTACTGGGTATTATAGTGGACGATGCAATTGTCGTTACGGAAAATATTTACAGGTTACAGGAGACCGACAATTATAACCCGCATGATGCCGCAATAGAAGGACCGAAGGAAGTACAGTTTCCGGTAACAATTGCTACCTTTACCATTATTTCGTCTTTCGCACCTTTATTGTTTTTCCCCGGAATAGTAGGGGAATTTATGAGATACCTTCCCATTACTTTGATTGTCTGTTTGTTCTCGTCGCTATTTGTGGCATTTGTTATAAACCCTGTACTTTCTGCTCATTTCATAAATTATAAAAAAGACCGTGCAAGACTTGAAAGAAAAACCAAATGGTATAATGTGGTAACGAGATTTCACCTATGGTTTGACAGATTATTTGCAAGAATTGTATTAAAATATGAAAAAGTTTTAAGGTTTGCTTTAAGGCATAGAAAATTAACTATAGGCGGGACAGTGTTATTTTTGATAATTATATTTATTGTATATGGAAAATTCAATAATGGAATTGAATTCTTTCCACAGGTGGAACCGCAGCAGGCATTCATTTACGTGAACATGCCGGTCGGTACTAATCTGGAAAAATCGAATGAAGTAACTACTAAGATAGAAGAAAAGCTTCCTCCTTTCAAAGATATTGAATACTATTTAACAAATATAGGATCAGAAATCGGCTCAGGTTTCGGAGGAGATGTTGCAAACAAGAATACGATCACGATTAGCTTTTTTGATAAAGAAGAAAGGTCGCAAAGTTCATTTAAAACCATTGAAGAAATCCGGAGTGCCATTGCCAATATTACAACTGCAGATGTAAGGATACAAAAACAATCCGGCGGTCCTCCCACCGGACCTCCCGTCAATATTGAAATATCAGGAGATGATTTTGAAAAGTTGGGTAAAATAGCGGAAGACATTAAGAGGCAAATCAAAGACATTCCGGGAATGAAGGATTTGAAGGATGATTTTGATGAAGCCAGGCCTGAAATTAAGATTACTATTGATCGTGAAAAAGCAGCGTTATATAATTTAAATACAACTACCATAGCATCAACAGTCAGAACTGCCATTAACGGAACGGCGGCAAGTAAATACAGGGTAGCAGATAAAGAATATGATATTACAGTCAGGCTTGACTCAAATCAAAGGCAGAATATTGTTGCAATTCAGAATATATTTCTTCCGGGAAAAGACGGCGCTAAAATTCCTTTAACTTCTGTGGCAAAGATTGAATTTTCAGGGGGTATCGGAGCTATAAACAGAAAGGATCTCAAACGAGTAGTTACAGTCTCGGCAAATGCTGAAGGAAGATTGGGCAATGATGTTTTAAAAGATGTTAAGGAAAAATTAAAAGATCTAAAGCTTCCTCCGGGATATATTATTGTTTACACAGGTGAACAGGAAAGTCAGCAGGAATCTCAAAGCTTTCTTGGAAAGGCCTTTATGGTCTCCTTACTTCTTGTTTTCTTTTTCCTTGTAATAGAGTTCAACTCCGTAACTTCTCCTATAATTATTATGTTCACTGTGCTTCTGTCTTTAATGGGAGTCCTGATCGGCTTACTTGTTACCAAAACTCCTTTTGGTATAATTATGACAGGAATAGGAATTATAGCATTAGGAGGAATCGTCGTAAGAAATGCGATTATTCTTCTCGACTTTCAAAAGGAACTCGAGAAAAGGGGATTGAGCAGGGAAGAGGCTGTCATTCAATCCGGCATGATCAGGCTAAGACCTGTATTCTTAACTGCTGCTGCAACTATACTTGGACTGGTCCCGTTAACAACCGGTGTTGATTTCGACTGGAGAACTTTTTCATGGGTGATTGGCGGCCAAAATACTGCATTCTGGAGGCCTATGGGAGTTGCAATAATCTTTGGCCTTTCCATCGCAACTTTTCTTACATTAGTCGTGGTACCGTCTATATTTATAGCTGTAAGTAATCTCAAAGCTAAATTTAAAAGAAAGCCTAAAGAAGTTCCTGGTGAGATAGTTCTTGAATAATATATTATTAGCCGGCGTCACATTTGTATCTTGAATTCTCGCTTTCCTTTTAATCTCTCTCGCTTCCGGGTTATACTCCTTTAGTATCTCGTTCCCAATCCCCCGCTCCGCCTTGTTGCGAAACGGGCCGATTGGGAGCATCTTTTATAATTTTCCCATTTCCTGTTGTTATCGTTTTAACTTAAACAACCACTTTTTTCTCTTAGCTGTTTTGGTCTCAAAAAGTTTTCAATCCTGGTGGCGAAAGCCTAGAGATTGAATACGCGGAAAATTGCCATAAAGCTTTACCCTCGAATTA
>JBBSDT010000111.1:0-9166 GCA_038240405.1 Ignavibacteria bacterium | reverse complement strand
GATGTTAAGCTTGTGCCATTATACGGAAGCGTTGCAGCAGGTGAACCTATATTTGCGAATGATAATATACAGGGCTACATAACTATGGAAAAAAATCCCCGGGGGCATCAGATACATTTTGCACTTAAAGTTAAGGGGGAAAGTATGATCGACTCGGGTATCTATGATGGGGACATTGTGATAGTAAGAAAACAGGATACAGCAGAAGATGGCGATATTGTAATCGCCCTTTTAGAAGATGAAGCAACTGTTAAGAAATTGCGAAACAAACGAATAAGAGCATACCTGGAAGCATCAAATTCAAAATATAAAGCTATAATAAATAAACCGTTTCAGATAATTGGGAAAGTAATTGAATTGAGAAGGGAATATAGCGTTGTTTAATTAGGTAGAATTTATGAAATCTTATTTTATTGTGAATATTCCAGAAATTTCTTATAGTATGTATATTAAGGAAAAGAGTTTAATTTATTCCCACCCTTTCGAAAATAAAATCTATATTTTTTTTGGATTTAGTAAAATCAAAAATTTCTTCAACTTCTTTTTTCGATAAATAATTCATTACTTCAGACTCTTTTTGCAGAAGTTCCTTGAAGCTAGTACCTTCATTACTGCTTCTCATAGCAGTAGATTGAACTATCTTATATGCATTTTCCCGAGTCATTTTTTTTTCGATTAATTTTAGAAGCACTGACTGAGAAAAAATGAGCCCTTTTGTTAGATCAAGGTTTTTCTTTATATTAATCTCATTAACCACTAATGACATAATAAGTTTACGAAACTGATCTAAAGAATAATCTACAAGAATAGTAGAGTCCGGAATGATTACTCTCTCTACTGATGAATGACTGATATCTCTTTCATGCCACAGTGGAATGTTTTCAAAGGACGCAATCGCATTACCCCGTATTATCCGCGCTAATCCTGAAAGTCTTTCGCTTATAATGGGATTTTTTTTGTGAGGCATTGCAGATGAACCTTTCTGACCATAGGAAAAAGACTCTTCTAATTCTTGAGTCTCGGTTTTTTGCAAATGACGGATTTCAGTTGCAAATTTTTCTATGGAAGAAGCTATAATTGCGAGGACTGACATATATTCAGCATGTCTGTCACGCTGAAGAACCTGAGTTGAAATATTTGTTGTTTTCAAACCCAATTCCTTACAAATATATTTTTCGACATATGGAGAAATATGTTCATACGTTCCAACCGCTCCTGAAATCTGTCCTACTGAAATTACCTCAATTGCCTTTTTCCACCGTTCAATGTTTCTATTAATTTCATCATACCATAGAGCAAATTTTAATCCCAGAGTGATAGTCTCGGCATGCACTCCATGTGTTCTTCCAATCATTGTTAGATATTTATACTTTATCGCTTTTTTATAAAGAACTGTCTTCACCTGCAAAAGATCATCTAAAATAATATTCCCAGCCTGTTTCATCTGTACGGAGAGAGCCGTATCAATGACATCAGAACTAGTCATTCCCAAATGAACATACCTGGAATCCTTTCCAATATTTTCTCCGACATTTGTAAGAAAAGCAATTACATCATGTTTTACAATTTCTTCTATTTTTAAAATTTTCTTAATATCGAACTTAGCATTTTTCTTTATTATATTTAGTGATTTCACAGGTATCAGTCCTAATTTACTTTGAGCCTCCGCGGCTAATATCTCGATCTTAAGCCATATCTGGAATTTATTGTCGTCAGACCAGATGGAAGCCATTTTATCTCTGGAATACCTGGAAATCATGGTAATAAATAAAGGTTAGTTTGTAAATTCAGTAACAGAAATCCGGAAATTAGTTAAGGATCTTTTTGGATTTAATTTTTGTAATTACTAAAGTAATATCGTCATTTTGTTCGGCACTTCCCCGGAAATCTGCAACAGAGCTTATAATCTCATCCTGAATTAGTGAGCATGCAAAACCCCTGTGTCCATTAATAATTTCGAGAATTTTTTCAGTCCCGAATTCTTCACGATTCTTATTCATAGCTTCAGTTAACCCATCTGAATAAAATACAAACATATTGTCAGGAGAAATGTCTAACTCTGTCTCTTCCAGGTTATCGTCAAAATATTTTTCGCTTTCCAGCCCGAGGCCCATTCCCTTATTTTTCAGCAACTTTAATTTTCCATTAACAGAATAAATAACCGGATTATGTCCGGCTCTGCAAATTTTAACGGTCATTTTTTCCAGATCAAATAATGCTACGATAGTCGTGATGAAAGATTTCCTGTCGATCTTCTGATGAATTTGTTTATTTACTTCAATAAGTATTTCCTTAGGGGAATGAAATATTTTGGCTGCAAACTGAATCATAGCCTGGACTTTAGACATATACAAAGCGGCAGGAATTCCCTTACCGGATACATCTGCAACAACTACTAACATTTTATTCTCGGAAAGCTTTATTACATCATAAAAATCTCCGCCTATAATTTTAGCGGGATTATAAAAACCGGAGACTTCAATTCCCTCAATACTGTTTATAGATTGCGGCAGAAGTCCCATTTGAATTTTTCGTGCAATAAGAAGCTCCTCTTCAATTTTCTGTTTTGAAATTTGTGCCTGCTGCAACCTCGAATTTTCAAATGCTATCGTGGCCTGTGAGGCAAGAGTTTTTAATAAATCAATATCTTCTTCAGAGTATGCCTTTCCGGAAGGTTTGTCGCCGAAATTAATGGTTCCAATCAACTTATCTTTTATGAAAATAGGAATCAACAGTGCATAATTCTCTTTTCTAATAATATCTTTGTACTCAGGAGAAACATTCAGCTCTTGTATATAGAGGTCATTTAAAAGCTTCGGTTCCTTATTACTTTTAAACAAAGCAGAAAAAGCTTCATCATAAATATTTTCCTTATGAATTATTTTCTCATGTGAAGACACAGTTTCAAATTCACTCTGAAGAATTCTTCGATATTCAGGATCCTTAAACCAGACATTTATGTGATTTATCCCCATTGTCTCTTTTACAGAGTTTCCGATCTTCTCTATAATCTGTCTTATATTATTCAGGTAAGGAAGTTCTTCGGAAAAGAGCAGCAGGGATTTTCTGTAATTATATCTTTCCCTGTAAAATTGCTTGTCAACAAATTCCTTTGCTTTTTTATTTACAAAGTCAAAGCTGAAGGTGACAATAATAATCAGTGCAACAGTCAGAAGCAGTTTGTTTTCTGGCATAATCTGGCTCAGAATGGAATTGAGGACCAGGACTAGAAGAAGATAAATGCCGACAATAAATGCAGTGATTATTCCAAATACCAAACCCTTTTTTACTATAAATTCTGTATCAAGAATTCTGTATTTGAAAATTGAATACCCAAATGAAAAGGGAATACAAAGAACGAGCGCAGAAGGAAAGTATATCCAGGGTTGAACCAAAAAATTCGGTTTATTAATGAAAACAGGTACAAGAAAGGAATATAAAAAACCCACTCCTCCTAAAATAAATCCATATAAAATTATCCTGAGAGGTTTTTTTAAGTTTTCTTCATTTAGCTTCAGGTACGATCTTACAAATAAAATTAAACCTAAAAGTAAGTAAGATATTGCCATATAAAAAATAATTGCACCGGAGGTACTGTCGAAAGGATATATCCTGAAAGTAATTTGTAATAAATTTAAAATGACAGGCAGTATATAGAGTAATAGGAGAAAACGTCTTCTGTTCTTAAATTCCATTTTAATAGGATACGTCATAAAGAAATGAACAAATAAAGGATAAAATAACATTCTTCCGACGATAGTATTAAACAGTATTATACTTCCTGTGAAAAAAAAGTTTGCCAGTCCTATAACACTAAAAAGAAGGGAAGCCGAACATCCAAGAAAAAAGAATAATTGAGATGTCAGCTCTTTGGGTTTAGAATATCCGACAAGAAAGGCTATTACCAAAAATCCGAATCCAAGCAGAGAAAAAATTAAATACAGAATATTGAAAACCTTAATAACCCTGAGATTTGTTTTAAAAATTTTATTATCTCTCAAGATCGTATATTCCACTATCTGGTCCGAATCAAAACTATTTAAAATGTTCTGCGCCTCATTAATATCGACAAACTTAATCCCGTTAATGGCAATTAAAATGTCATTATCCTTTATGCCGGCTTTATCGGAAACTCCTCCGGGCAATGTTTGTATAATAAACAAACCCTCATTCAACTTCTTACCGTTAAGTTCGGATACCCATAAACAATCATCTGAAGTCATTCTTTCCGTGAACATCGTGCGGATAAAAATAATAGAGGCGAATGCCAGGCAATATACTGCAATAAAAGTAAAAATTACCCTTAAAGTCCCGTTAGAAAATTTATTCAGAATCTTCAAATTTCATCTTTGCTTAGTATATCTACTTTACGCATGAAAAATTCTTATGTTACTAAATTATATTACTTAAATATCATATCCTATTGAAAAATAAAAATCGTATGGACCGAAGATAAATGAATCTTCTCTCAGCCCTCTTTTTATAATAAAGCTTCTGCCGACTGAAAAACTTGCTTCTCCAACAGGAGTATCGAATGAGGCAGTAACTCCCAATCCATGCCGCAAATCTCTGAATCTAATATCTTCAGTTACCTGCCAGATATTTCCTAAGTCATACCGAATACTGAAATATGTATCGAAAAATAATTTATACGGAAACAGATATCTGTATTCAAGTGAAGTTTCCAGAACCTGTCTTCCCCTTAATTCATCTTCAACCATGCCAAAAAATGATTTTTCTCCGCCCAGAGAAAACTGTTCAGTAAGGGGTGTAGTCCTGTCAGCAAATCCGAAAATAAATCGGGGTCTCAGAGTTTGAACCTTTGCTAATGGAAAGTATTGGTCATAACTTATAAAAAATTTTGAATAACTGGTATTTCGTTCAAGTATATTATTAGCAGTTTCGTAAAAAAAATTTATGAGAGTGCCGTCAGAAGGGAAGGGTATTTTGTCTTCTGTATCAAAGATGCCACCAAATTTTAGTTTTATAAATTGGAAATCCGCAGAAACATTTTCAATTCCGGATTTATTCTTGATTTGTTGGTTTTCAATAAATGCCTGTCCATATATCGTTCCTATCCTTTCCAGTTGGGTTCCTAACAGAAAGCTCGTACCATATTTGATATTTCTGTATTCCCCAATTTTAGTCACATCAAATCGGTTGTTGGTATCATTTATGACCTCAGAATACCTGTTAATATCTCTGAATGTATAGTATATATTATAGTTAAAAGTCAGTGGAAGTTTAAAAAACTGGTTAGTTTTGATTTCGAATTGGTATATCCTGTTACGCAGCCCTCCTGCAGCCAGTAACCCTGATTCCACAGCAGTACCCCATATATTCTCGTCTCTTAAATCCAATAATAGCTGCAGGTTTCTTTCGTTGTCATCCTTCATTGAAAATCTTAACGCTTTTGTGTTTTTTTCTATAAGTTTAACTTTTAAAAGCGGTTGGTAAATTTTTTCTTTGAAGTCGAAATCAAAACTAACCTGCTTAAACAGATTAGTGCTCATTACGTTTTTGATACTTTCATCAATCTTGTCGGAATTTAAAGGAGTATTATTATCGATTTTTATTTCCCTTAAAACAACATTATCATTCGTTGTCTTATTTCCTGAGAGTTCAATTCCATCAATTTTCCCTTTACTTAAATCTATTTCAAGTGTGTTTGTAAAATAATTAAAATAAAACCTGGTTATATCAACTAAAGAGTATGAATGCTTTCTAAGCAAGCCGAGCAAGTCATCATAAAAATTAAAATATAAAATATTATTTACAACTTTATTAACACTATTATATTCAAAAGCTTTTAGAGCGCTATCTAATATTGGGATTGAATTATTGACCACAAGGTTTCTCAGGACAGGGTTTGCATCAAGGTTATATGTTATTTCTGCTGAATACCCATTCCGTGAAATAACCGCATACACGTTTTTATAGAACCCGGTATTATAAATCATTTTAAGGTTTTTCTCTATTGATGTATACTTTTCAAAATTCTTATCGGAGAGAAGCCGGAGGGTGTCAAGTATATGCGGATTTTCAAGATTCGAACTGACGGAAACTGCAGGGTTGGTAACGAAATTATTAAAATAATTTGAACCGGATAATTCCAGTGAATCTATTTTCTCTTTTATTATACGAATCTGTTCAGCTGCTTTTTCTTCACCTTTTGAAATAAGATAATTTAAATTATTGTAATTAGTTGAAGAGTATATATTTAAATCAGGAGTTATGATTATATTTGCATCCTTAAGCTGGAGATTGTTGAGTTGTGTCATTGTAATTGACAATATCTGATCAGCAGTATTTAAAGGATCTTCAAGCTCCTTAGTTGATTTTAAAGGGCTTGTCGAATTAACAACTATTGTAAAATCTGCTCCGTTTTTCTTTGCAACATCAGTAGGGATATTAGCTGAAAGCCCGCCATCAACCAAATTCCTGTTATCAATATTAATCGGAGCATATAGTAAAGGAAAAGTCAATGAAGCCTTTATTGATTCACTTAAATTTCCCCGTTCAAGAACAACTAATTTTCCATTGTCAAGATTAGTGGCAACTGCTAAAAAAGGTTTCTTTAGTTCGGAAAAGTTATTTTTTACGTGATACCGGGAATTCAGAATTAAAGAATTAATCTTTTCACTCAGAAATTGACCGTTTGAAATTGAGGATGGAAACAAAACCGGTTTTATACCATCGAGTGGAATGGTCAACAGACTTCTATCCTGAATTTTTTTTTGTTCCAGAAACAATAAGGTTCTTTGATATTTATTGGTGAGGCTCAAAGCGCTTTCCCAATCGAAATTTTTAAAAATATTTTCTATCTCATTTGAAGAATAGCCGGAAGAATATAAGCCGCCAATTAAACTTCCAATGCTAGTCCCGACAATCATGTCGAATTTAATATTGTTTTTTTCGAGTTGCTTTATAACTCCCAATTGAGACAATCCCCTGGCTCCGCCGCCGCTCAATACCAGGGCAATTGTTTTTCTTGAATATGATTTGGGAAAAATATTAAAATTTGAGGAATCCAAATTTGATTTTAGCCTCAAATCTAATTTTACCGTATCGGAAGTTGTTATAGAAGCGGAAATAGAATTTGGTTGCTGAGAAAATGCATTATTGGTGAAGAGTTTGAAAAATAAAACCAGCAGTATGAAAATGTTTCTTCTTTTATACATCAAAAAACAATATTGAAAAAATTAAAAAGCTTTAATTATCAGATTCAACAACCAAATATTTTCTCTGACTGTATCCATAAAAATAAATTATCAATCCAAACACGAGCCCCGGATACATTGGTTCAATTGAAAAAGGATATTGTGCATTACCATTGATCTGGTTAAACTGTCCTGTCATAAAAGAAATAAAAGAAATCAAAAAAGAACCCGTCATTGCAATAAATATGTACCTCGAATGTATTTGAAGTCTTACAAAATATGAACTTATAACACTTATTAATAATGCCGGGATTATTAATGTTCCAATAGTATACCAAATATTGACGACGGAAGGAATAAGATAGGCTATAAATAAAGAAAACAGTGAACTTACTATAAGCCCGGAACGACTATACAAATATTTCTCTCCTGAGTCATTCTTAATTCTTGAAACAATATCTCTTCCAAAGGTAGTTGCTGAAACAAATATGTATGAATGAAGTGATGACATTATTGTTGCGATCATTCCGGTAAGGAAAACACCTTTAGCCAGGGACGGCAATATCTTTTCGGCAAGCGCGGGATACGAATATATTGGGTCGCTAAAGTCTTTCGGCAAGAACGCCTTCGCGTATAATCCTGCAGTGGTAGTCATCAAATCAAATAAAATCCAGAAGGCCAGAGAAATCAATATACCCCGCCTTGGAGTTTGCTTGTTTTTAACGGCATAACATCTTTGATAAAACACCGGATCTACCAGAACCCAAGCCCCCATAAAAAACCATACCATAAAATATTGAAGAGTAATTCCACCTGTAAGAGTTAAATCTTTTTCCGGCAGCCGTGACTGCAAATATTGAAAGCCTCCGAGTGTATTAAAACAAAAAGGAAGGATGATGCCGAAACCAACGAACATAAGTATAAATTCAAAAATGTTAACTCTTACATCTGAACGAAATCCCCCTTTAACGAGGTATAATATTGACACTATAAGTGAGAAGATCATTGCATAAATTATCTTCATTCCAAAAATCAGCTTAACAAGTATTCCCATCATAAATAAATAGGGAGCAGGAGTAGCCAGGCAAAAAATCAGAATTCCTCCGAGTATTCCGACCTTTTTTCCATACACCCTGTTCAGCTTATCAGGTATTGTATACAAATGAACTTTACGAACTTTGTTAGCTATAAAAAAAGCAAAGATTAATATAAATACATAATATGGAAATGCATACAATAGCCAGCCTGAAACACCGAAGTTATATGTAAATTCTCCTATTCCTAAAACTCCGCCGTAGAAAGAGGAAACCAATGTTGCTACAAATGCAGGAAGAGTCAACATCCTGCCAGCAATTAAATAATCTTTAGCTGTATTGTCTGACTTTTTTGTTTTAAAGCCAATAATCAATACCGCAATAAAATATGCAAGTATTATTAAGTAATCATTTGTGGAAAGTATCAGCCTCAATCTAATATCATTTATATAAAATGTTTCTTAAATAACAACAAATCTCCTGAAACAAAAGAAATTGAAATTAATCCGGATACAGATTTATTTAATGCTCCTTCCCTGACTCCGAATTCCAGATTCTGCATGCTGAGAGGAAATTGCAAGCCCGAAGTAGTGATTTTTTGGGCAATGGGCAGAGCTATAATGGAAACTAACTCATTCGGTCTGTATTTGAATTTTATAAAATTTTTAATGAATAAAATTTCAAATTCATCTGTAACAATTTTTATATCTAATTTCCTGTAATATCTTTTTAAAACACTGTAATTATTTAAAGTATGATCCTGCCGGAGACTGGTAGCACAGAAAACTGTTATGTTATTTAGATTATTTTTAAAGCAATATATAAGGGATTTTTCAAAATCGGTGGTGTCCTGGTCATCAATTTTTAAAATTTTTACATTTTTGTTTCTGAAAAATTTTAGTGTGTTTTTTTTTACAGAATCAAGGTCTCCAATGATTAAATCCGGGACAAGATTAATTTTTTTAAGATAAT
>JBBSDT010000110.1:0-9177 GCA_038240405.1 Ignavibacteria bacterium | reverse complement strand
GAATTTACATAAGAAGAAAGAAACGAAACATTAGAACAAAGTCCCGGAGCAGAAGAGAAAAGTAAATTTACATACGAGAAATCTCTCAAAAATCAATTGCGGAATACATTTACATGACCGCGAAGAGAACTTACACGGAATCTAACTAACGAAAAAAGTTGCGAACCGACGAAACACAAAAGCGGAGAGACTAAACGGAAGAGCGGAATGACTAAAATTTAAAGCGAACACTTCAAACTTAAAATCTAAAAGTTGTTTCACCATCGCGAACTCCTGAAACAAGAAAGCGAACTACCTAAAATTAAAATCTAACTACAGAAAATCAATCACGGACTCCTGAACGGAAGTGCGAACAACTGAAACACGATCGCGAACTACTGAAACATTCCCGCCAAATTTTTAAAATAGCTTAAAATTCAAATAATATAGAGGAAAGGAGGGTTTTAATTAATGAACGTTGATTCTACCATACTATCCCAATCTAAACTTCTTCATTTATAATCATCTCTTCATTGTTTATTTTTATTAAAAATCAAATTACGCATGGATAATCCGCCTGTTACTGAATACCGGAAAAGAGTTATGATGTTTGACAGAAAAAACTATGATGACGGAACTCTGTTAAATTTATATAAAGCAATTCTCCTTCCGAGAATGATTGAAGAGAAGATGTTATTATTGTTGCGCAAAGGCAAAATTTCAAAGTGGTTTTCAGGAATCGGTCAGGAAGCAATTTCTGTCGGACTTACAATGGCGCTTAATAAAGATGAATACATACTTCCTATGCATCGTAATCTTGGAGTATTCACTTCACGAAATTTACCGCTCGAAAAACTCTTTAAGCAGCTCCAGGGAAAATATAACGGCTTTTCAAAAGGGCGTGAAAGATCATTTCATTTCGGAATAAATGAATACCATATTGTCGGAATGATCTCGCACTTGGGACCACAATTGGGAATAGCTGATGGAATAGCCTTAGCAAATATTCTGAAAAAAGAAACGATGGAAAACGGGAAGGTTACTGCGGTATTTACCGGCGAAGGCGGAACAAGCGAAGGAGATTTTCATGAAGCTTTGAATTTAGCAGCCGTATGGAGCTTACCTGTAATTTTCATCATAGAAAATAATGCGTATGGACTTTCTACGCCGCTGAATGAACAATATAAATGCGAAGACCTGATTGACAAAGGCATCGGATATGGCATAGAAGCCATGCAGCTCGATGGAAATAATTTATTGACAGTATACGACACTATAAAAACCTATGCTGAATCCATCAGGAATAATCCGCGACCTTTACTTCTGGAGTGCAAAACATTCAGAATGCGCGGTCATGAAGAGGCATCAGGAACCAAATATATTCCCAAAGAACTTTTTGAAGAATGGGGAAAGAAAGATCCTGTTGCTAATTATGAAAATTATTTATTAGAGGAGGGAGTGCTCGATGAAACTTTGATTGAATCAATCAAAAAAGAGTTCAAAGAAGAAATTGATGTTGCCCTTGAAACAACTTTTGCTGAACCGGAAGTAATACCTGACACTATAAAAGAATTAAAAGACGTGTTTGCTCCGTTTGAGCAAAAAATTATTTATCCTAAAACAGAAAAAAAGTCTCCCAAAAGATTTATTGACGCGATTTCAGACGGGCTCAGGCAATCTTTGAAAAAGTTTGATGATCTCGTAATTATGGGACAGGATATAGCAGAGTATGGAGGGGTTTTTAAAATAACTGAAAATTTTTATAAGGAATTCGGGAAAGAGAGAATAAGAAATACTCCCATTTGTGAATCCGCAATTGTAGGTATTGCATTGGGTTTATCCATTAGAGGTATTAAGTCTGTTGTAGAGATGCAGTTTGCCGATTTTGTTACCTGCGGCTTTAATCAGATTGTAAATAACCTTGCAAAGATACATTACCGCTGGGGACAAAATGCAGACGTTGTTATACGGATGCCTTGCGGAGCCGGAGTCGGCGCGGGACCATTCCACTCGCAATCTAATGAAGCATGGTTCTTTCACACTCCGGGATTGAAAATATTTTATCCGTCCAATCCGTATGATGCAAAAGGTATGATTGCAGCTGCAATAGAAGATCCGAATCCTGTTATGTTTTTCGAACATAAAGCATTGTACAGAAGCATCTCCGGAGAAATTCCAGATGACTATTATACCGTTGATACCACCAAGGCAAAATTAGTGACTGAAGGTAATGATGTGACTATAGTTACTTACGGCATAGGAGTTCACTGGGCAGTTAATATTTTAAAAAATCATCCTGACATCTCTGCGGATCTGATTGACTTAAGGATTCTTTTGCCCTGGGACAAGCAAACAGTAGAAGAAAGTATTAAGAAAACAGGAAAGGCAATTATTCTTCACGAAGATACATTGACGGGCGGAATTGGAGCTGAGATCGCCGCGTATATTTCCGAAAATTGCTTTCACGCTCTTGATGCTCCTGTCATGAGAAGTGGCAGCCTGGATACTCCGGTACCTTTCGCCGTTCCTCTTGAAAATAATTTCTTTCAGAAGGATGCCTTCGAAAGAAAGCTGAAAGAATTAGTTAAGTATTGATATATAACATTAGTTTTAATAGCTTCAAATAAATACACAAGGGGGAAATTTATGAAAAAGCTTTCACTTCTGATCCTGTTGTTATTCACTTTTCACAAAACCATTCATTCACAGGAAAGCTGGACTAGAATTTACTATAGCCCTGACTTCGCAATCGATAATTTTAAAAAAGTATTTACGAATGAATCTAATAAGTTAATTTTTATTCAACACAAGTTTGAATACAATACAACTGATTCCTTAAACGGGAAAGTATTAAAATATATTAAGAATAGAAATGTTTGGACTCCACCATTTCATAATTTTCTGTGGCTTGCCTGTAGTAACCGAACAAAGATGCACCGCAGTTAATTTTTTTATGACTACGGCAACAGATACTAATTATATACTTAAATACCAAGAGTCAGCATGGTCAGTTGATCCGGATGCGAGAACATCAATTTCTCCTGATGGGGGAATAAGCAGTTTTCAAATTAATAATTTTTCGTGCGGTGGATGGCTGTTCTATCCTTATGGAGGAGATATTCTAACTTCTGACATTTCTGTTTGGTATTATAGTTATATTCAACAGCCTTCTTTTATTCCAATAATTTATAAAAGTACTAATTACGGAGTTGAATGGATGGAAATTTCTGTAGTTCCCGGTCTTAGGAATACCGGACCTGAAAATCAGTTTGGGCAAGAACATGGAGGCGGATTCATAAAGATAAATCCCTTCAATTCAAATTACATTTTTGCAGTCCATAAAGATCATATGATGTTAAGCACAGATGGCGGATATCATTTCAACCCGCTGAATATTCCTCCGTTGAAAGAATTAGCTTTTGATTTTACTGACAGTATAATGTATGGGGTTTCTCTTAATAAAATTTATAAATCTCCTGATAATGGAATTAGCTGGGATTCATCCATTGTATCATTCGATCTAAATACTCTGGAAGTTTCTCCTGATAACAACCATATTATTTACGGAGGAACAGCATCCGGGCTTTACAGGAGCTCTAACCAGGGGCTAAGCTGGTATCTGTACAACAACTCTTTTGCAGCTTCAAAAAATATAATAGGCCTATCTAAAGAAAAAAATACCGGAGATACGATTATAGCATGTACCAATGATGCGGTTTATAAGGTATACAGAGACCAGCTTGTTGAAATATCCGGTACTTTAAACCACTTACCAAAAACATTTAGTTTAGATCAGAATTTTCCAAATCCATTTAATCCAAAAACAAAAATATTTTACTCAATTCCAATCTCTCAATATATTTCACTAAAAGTTTATGATGTCCGGGGCAACGAAATTGTTTCGCTGGTAAATCAAAAACAAAATGCGGGTAACTATTCTGTAGAGTTTGACGGAACAAATTATTCAAGCGGAGTATATTTTTATAAAATAGATACCGGAGATTTTTTGGGCATCAGAAAGATGATTTTAATAAAATGAACTTAAATAAATACTGCTGATTAATTTACTCCCGTTATGAATTCGTAATGGAAATTCTCCCCAAGGCTAGATTAACACTATTCTCAAAAATACAGATAAATATCTCAATAATATGCTTCAGCTAAATTAATTATATTTACTCAAAGATTCTTTAAGATTTCAATGAATATAATTTTTACGGTTTTTTTGTGGAGTATGATTATGATCCCTGCAATATCCGTCTCTCAGGATAAAACTAAAAAAAAGAAAGAAGAATCCTTCATGGATAAAGTCCAGAAGGTGATTGAAATACGAAGGTCCTTTGATTTATTAAGCGAAACAACAAAACCTGCCTTGCTTTCGTTTAAAAAGAATGAAGGCGAAAAGGCAGTTTTTACTACTGACTTTGCTGTAGCGTACAGAGGTTTTCGCTATGCCGGATGGGGTATTTCACCCTCTGTGCAGTTTGACTACTCGAGTTCTATATATGATCAGCTCGAAAGGCTCACCGGAAGGGTAAATACTTATTATGAGTTTTATAAATATTCCGGAGGCAGCGGAAGAGTGGAGCCCGGTATATCTTATTCAAAAGGTTTTTATTCTAAAATTGATGAACAGGAAGCTGAACTGTTTTTTATTCCCAGGTTTCCGAAATTATTTATACCGGTTATGAATATTTCAGATATAAAATTCAAGTATGACGGGAAAGACAACCGGTGGATATTCGGATTAAACCCTTCAGCAGGCATAACTTATCTGCGAATGACCGGAGGCAGTAGGAACATAAACGACAATAATACTTTTGGTACAGTTGCAGCAAGCATAACCGCAAGACGGTATTATTTGATGATCGAAGTTTATGGCAGGTACGAAAGCGAATTTCCGAGCGACAGGCTATCAAGATATAAGTACGAAAGCACATTGAGTTTTTATTTTGACGAAAGAGAACGTTCATCTATTAATGCCAGGTTTGAACAGGAAGAGAAAGAAAAAAGGAGAAAAAGAAAAATCACTATCGGCTTCGGAATAAAGTTATGAAACTAATATCATGCAAACAAAAAATCATATATGAATAAATCGTTTAAAATATTTCTTGTTTTTTTCATCGTAATGTATTCATCTTTTATCTTTTCGCAGAATTACTCAAAGGAATACAAGGATATACTGGGAATACAGAATAGCAGAATAATCGGACAGGACAACAGGCTCAAAACATATTTACAATCGACCGATCCTGAATTCAGGACAAAAGCTATATATGCACTTGCTAACATAGGAGATTCATCCTATATCCCTAATCTGAATTATTTACTCGGAGGTCCGTTCGAAAATTATCCGGTAACGGCTGATATACAGGCTATGGCTTTTATGTTAAGTGAAATTCCGGGACAGGAAAGTCAGAATATGCTGAACCTGATGTTAAAAAATAATTCAAGGTATAATGACTCCGATAAAAGTTTCGTTCTCAATGCAATCGGGAATGTAGGAGATAAAAAAAATCTGGAAGAGATTATATTAAATGCAAATTCATCCGGGAATGATATAGACAGAGCAGTGGCTATGTCTATTGGACGATTCGCTCTCAGGAAAATAAGCACCGAAAAATCTGTTGATGCTTTAAAATACCTGGCTGACAATGTAAAAGATATTGTAACTTTAAGGAATACAGCTTTCGCATTCTGGAGAATAGGAGATAATAATTTATTGTCACAAGCTAAGCAGGAAATTTATGATCTGACAAAATCAAATGATGACCAAACGCGGATGTGGGCTTTTAATGCTTTAGGAAAGCTGCACGATAAAATGCTGTGGAAGTACATGTTAGACTCTTTTGCACCGGAAAAAGACTGGAAAGTAAAAGTGAATATTCTGAATTCGATGATCAATTATAATCTGGACTCAATACCCGAATTAAAAAAAGAGATTTTAGATGTAATGGAAGAAGCTGTAAAAAATGATACCGAGCATTTATCTTTAACGGCATTGAATGTATCAGGGAGAATATTTTCAGGCTATGATATAAAAAATGATGCTGAAATTTCCGGGAGAATAAAAAATATGCTATTGACAGTTCTGAATTCACCGGATCAGTTTAGCTGGAGGCAAAAAGGCGAAGCTGCAAATGCTTTGTCTTTGATTTTCAAAGATGAAGTTAAGAATGAATTATTTTATACATTTAATAACACTAATGATTATGATTTGAAACAAAGTATTTTAAAAGCTTTCGGAAATTTTGACAATGGAATGGTTTATAAAGAAGTGCGGGATACTATTACCGTCGAGGTTAAAAGATATAATGAAACTCATCCGAACATTACGGGAGAATTAATAGGAAGCAGAGACCTTGCAAAGATCTACCGGGGCTTTATTGAAATGTTATCGAATCTGAATTCGAAAGTAAATGCTGAAAATCAAAATACAATGAGGTTGATTTTTTCAGAATTTGTTAGCTCCAGGGACCCGATGATAGTAGATATTTCTTTAACTGCCCTGAAAGATTCTTTATACAGAAAATTTGCAGATGAAACTGTTTCGGTACTATTGTTTGATTATAATGAGCTTCAATATCCTAAGGATTATGAAGTTATGCTTCAGTTCATTGATGCTCTTGGTGAATTTAAAGATACCAATTCGGTCTCTTTTCTTGAGAAGAATTTGTCTTCTTCAAATTATGAAATAGCAAAACCCTCAGCTGATGCATTAAATAAAATTACCTGGAAAACCCATGCTATACATTCTACTCAATGGAGCGATCTGGATTGGGATTATATGGAAACTCTTGCTCAAAAAACACTGGTTACTCTGAAGACAAATAAAGGCGACATACGAATAGAATTGCTGCCGGGTGTTGCACCTTTTACTGTAATGAATTTTTTAAAGCTTGCTGAAAAAAAATTCTATAATGGAACAATATTCCACAGGGTAGTTTCTAATTTTGTCATTCAGGGAGGAGATCCTACAGGCACAGGTTACGGAGGTCCGGGATATGCAATAAGGAGCGAATTCTCCACTCTGCCTTACGAAAGAGGAACTGTTGGGATGGCATCAAGCGGTAAAGATACAGAAGGAAGCCAGTTTTTTATTACCCATTCCGCAACCCCGCATCTTGACGGCAAATACACAGTTTTTGGAAAGGTAGTAGGTGGTATGGATGTAGTTGATAAAATCATGATAGGAGATTATATAGTTAATGTCGAAACAAATTAAAATCTATGTTGTCTCCGACGGGTCTCGTGTTTTATCTGACCCGGCGGATGTAATCAGCAGATATAATATAACACAACTCCATTAATTCCGTACAATAAACAACAATTTTCAAAAAATGATTTTAAGAAATTATCCTGACTCAATTTCAACCCTTCAAAATAATTTCATTATACATTTTTCTACCAGCAATTCCGAGCTTGTGAATCATGTAAGCCCGCTTTCCATTAAATGTTCGATGAAAGGATCTGAAAATTACAAAACTTCTGAAGGGAAATACAATGTTACATCAGGAGCTTATCTGATTGTAAACGAAGGCCGGGAATGTTCTAGCCATATTGAAAATGAAACTGAAACCTTCTCGGTTTATTTCGATTCGAAATTTGTGAAGGAGTCATTGCAATCTCTGATCAGTCCCAGTGATAAAATTCTGGACTTTTCCTTTCTTCCCGGAAATCCTAATATTAATTTTTTTGAAAAGTTATACTCTCATAATTATACACTTTCTCCTGTTATAATGAGACTCAGGCTTGCTTCGAAGGTGAACTATGATGATAATAGCTGGATTGACGAACAGTTTTTTGAGCTTCTGGAAAAGTTATTGATCGTTCACAGAAATTTATATGAGGAAATTGAGAAGCTGCCTCAGATAAAGCTTTCAACAAAGACCGAACTTTATAAAAGAGTTTGCAGGGCAAAGGAATTTATTGATTCTTCCTTCACTAAGGAACTTACTCTGGAAAAAATTGCAAGTGAAGCCTGTCTTTCGCAATACCATTTCTTAAGAGTTTTTAAAAATATATTCAAACAGACTCCCCACCAATATCTTACCAAAAAAAGAATTGAAAAAGCAATGAACCTGATCTCAGGAACGGATATGAGTATTACTGAAATTTGTTTTGAAATAGGATTTGAAAGCCTGAGCTCCTTCAGCTGGCTTTTTAGAAATAAATTCGGACTGTCGCCGGATATGCTAAGACAGCAGTACAGAAAATATTTACCAAAATATAAATCTCTCGGATCCGGTAATTCACATTCCCGGGTTAAAAAATAAAATTCCTATAAAAGGAATTAAAGAACAAAACATTCATCAAATCACTTTTTTAAACATTCAAACCATTCATTTTTTTTCTTCAAGACTACCATTTACAAAAAAAAGCAATTTTAAAGAAGCCGATATATTTTAATAGCTTTAGATTTGCACTGTTCAAATAAATAATTATAAAATAAAGGAGTTTAAAATGGCAAATGCAATAAACTGGTTTGAAATCCCTGTAACGGATTTCGGAAGAGCCAAAGAATTTTACAGTTCGATTTTCGGATTCGAAATGAAAGAAATGCAGATGGGTCCCAACCAGATGGCATTTTTCCCGGGTCCTGGGGTAAGCGGTGCCATCGTAAAAGCTGACGATTTTGAACCCTCAAAGGAAGGAACCTTAATTTATCTCGCTGCCGGTGAGGACCTTTCTGGCGTTATGAACAAAATAGACGGTGCCGGAGGAAAAGTTGTTCAGCCCAAAATAAAGGTTACCGATGAAATCGGTTATATTGCTATTTTTCATGATACCGAAGGAAATAAAGTAGCGCTTCATTCCCCTAAGTAATATTAACTGCGAATGAATGGAACATCTTTCTTCAACCGCCATACATTTTGTGTGGCGGTTTTTTGTTTTTAAGTAGAATTAAAAATGTAATATAGATATGTTTAGAACTAAAAAACCATGTCGCATTATGAATTACTACTCAAAACATTCCCTGTACTTTTGTCTGATGTTAATTTTTGTTTGTACTTCATACATCAATGCACAGGAACAATTAAATAAAAAAAGTTCCACCGGAATTAATCCCGCTAATATAGACAATTCCGTTGACCCCAATATTGATTTTTATCAGTACTCCAATGGCAACTGGATTAAAAACAATCCTATTCCTCCAGAATACAGCCGGTGGAGAAGCTGGGATGAAGTCATTGAACG
>JBBSDT010000109.1:0-9184 GCA_038240405.1 Ignavibacteria bacterium | reverse complement strand
TCTCTGAACATGCCGCTTTGTCTGAACATATGATCGACAAGCGTGGTCTTTCCATGATCTACGTGAGCTATTATAGCAATATTTCTTAAATTAGTATTGTACGATAAGTTTTTCAATAAAAGTATTTAATTATAACTTTAGATAGTTAAAGTCAATTTGGGCGGGCTTTAGAATTCCGGCAATACAAAAATAACGTTATTGAATACCTATTACAAGGTATGAACGTGTGAATCTTTTGCAATTTAATTAATGCTGGCCAAAACCCCCTGCCTTTTCGAGCATGTCTCAAAACATCTCTCCTTCCCAAGCCCCAGCTTGGGAAGGTTTAATTCCGAGCCCATTTCCTTCACAAAGCCGGGGCTTGGTAAAGTGAAGTTTTTGTTATTGAGACGAACGGGAGGGTTTTAATGCACATCTGGAAAATCCTACTTATGATTTATGTTAACTTAACAAAAGATATCTTAAGTATAACACTTTGGACGATGTGCAATTTAATTAATCCGATCAATCAAAGTGATAATACTTCAGTTAAAAGTTTTCTCATCTATGCTGTCCAGGTACATCTCTATTTCATTTGTCAGCTGCTTTAAAACCTCCTCTTCAAAAGGTGATTTTAAGTTTGCAAATTTTACCAGCTCCAGGAATGATCTGCTGCCCCCCTCACTGCATAATTTTATATAATCTTCAAGTGCAGATTTGAAGTCTCCGTTTTTACCCCGGATAGCCTTTAGCCAAAACTGAAAGGCACAGACTTGTGCTAGACAATAATCAATATAATAAAATGGAGACTCGTATATATGCGCCTGCCTCTGCCATCTTCCTCCTTCTGACAGGAACTGATTGTCTCCGTAATCAAGATGAGGCATATAAATTTTTTCCAGCTCTCTCCATTTTAATTTTCTTGTTTGAGGTGATGAGAGAGGATTTTCATAAACCCAATGCTGAAATTCATCTACCAGCACTCCATATGGTAAGAAAGTTATAGTATCATTGAGGTGAAGAAATTTAAATTTTTCAGTATCACCATCAAAGAACAAATCCATCCAGGGATAAGTAAGATATTCCATGCTCATAGAATGTATTTCGGCTGTTTCCAGAGTTGAATAAAAATATTCAAGCACTTCAAAATGTCTGCTCATATATACCTGGAATGCATGTCCGGCTTCATGAGTCAAAACAGATATGTCCTCATGAGTCCCGTTCATGTTTGAAAAAATATAAGGGCTTTTGTATTCGGGGATAAATTCACAAAATCCACCCGCTGCTTTGCCTTTTCTGCAATAAACATCCATGAGATCATTTTCAAGCATAAAATTGTAAAAGTCGGATGTAACAGGAGAAAGTTCGGCATACATCTTTTTTCCTTTTTCCATAATCCATTCGGGGTCGCCTTTAGGAACTGCATTTCCCGATTTAAATAGTATTGGAATATCATATGCCATTAGTTTTTCAACTCCTAATCTTTTTTGTTGCTTCTCCCTTAATTTAGAAGCAAGAGGAACGACAAAGTCCAGAACATTTTTTCTGAATTGTTTTACCATCTCCGGATTATAGTCCGATCTTTTCATTCTTGCATAACCCATCTCTACAAAATTTTTATTGCCCAGCTTTTGAGCCATTCCATTACGAAGGCTTACCAGCTTATCAAACAGGTTATCAAAATGTTCTTTATTCTCTAAAAAAAAATTCCAGTAAGCATCAAAAGCATTCTTTCTTGTTTCTCTGTTTGAGGATTCCATGAAAGGCAAAAGCTCCTGTAAATTTCTTTCTTTACCTTGAAAAATTATTCTCGCGGAAGCAACCAGCTTTGTATACTCACTCTCTAGATGATTTTCTATTTGAAGGTCATCAACTATTGTTGGGTCAAAACTGGATACTACAAGTTTAGCTATACGAAGTAACTGCTTGCCATATTTATCTTCAAGCGCTTTTCTGAATTTGGTATCTAACAATACCTTGTAATACTCGTTTTCCAAAGATTCAAAAAGAGGTCCGTTGGTATCAAAATAATCCTGCTCATCTGAAAAGTTTTTATTATCCGTGTCATTGGAATAGTTAATGGATGCAATCACATGCATTGATTTAAAATCATTCCGTAGTTCATTTATCCCCATTAAGGCATTTTCTTCTTCTTCAAAGGTCCCGGCATTCTTAAAATCATTTATAAGTTCTGAAAACTTCTTACCGGCTGTCTCGATATCCGGTCTTAAATATTTCATATTTGAATATTTCAAGATAATCCTTTCTATTTTTCTGTTTTAAAATACTGAAGAAAATTCTGGTTTTATAGTCCAATAATTTCCTTAACGGTTAAACAGTATGACAGTTCTGATTCTGAATCTCCGAAATATTTTAGTTGTACTAAGCGACAACTCTTAGTGGAACAAATAAAGGCAGCAAAGAAATTCAAAAAAAACTCGGATATATAAAAAGATACCTTTTCGTTAATATATTTTCTATTTTAAGCAATCCCCAATTTCATATAATGTATACAATTCCACAAAGTACTCCTTTCGTGGGTACCTTTCATTTTCCGTCTACGGTTCAATCCGGACTATTTATTAATTTAACTTCACATTATGAAATTGAAACTAACCTTTCTTTTTTTGTTGCTAATCCCCATACAAATCTACTCAAACCCCCAATATTTTTACAAAGGAGAAAAAATTGAGCTTAAGGTCCGAGGAGACAAGATTGCCCTGATTCTTAAAAGTAACATTAGCGAAAGCTATTTGAAAACAAAGCTAAACAGATACTTCAGCGAAGGCGAGGTTTTAAAAAAGGCATTACCCGAAGTATACATTTTGAACTTCTCTTCAAGAAAGACATCTGCTGAGTTGGAAAATGTTTTGAGTGCAATCAGCTCACAAACAAATATTATCAAATTTGCTACTGAAGTGTATTACGGGACATCAAGACAAGTGACAGAAATTCCCACGGACAAATTTATAGTCAGGCTTCGTAGTGCAAAGGATTTGGATAAATTAAATACTTTAAATGTTCAAAATTCCTGTACTATTATTGGAAAAATAAAAGATGACAGGGGCTTTCTGCTTCAGTCAAATCAGGAAGTAAGAAAAAATGCTGTTGAACTTTCCGATATTTATTATTCATCAGGAATACTAGAATATGCAGAGCCGGATTTTTTATATCCTGACAAATGTCTTTTATTATCAGTTCCAAACGACATATTCTTTCCCTCTCAATGGGCTCTTAATAATACCGGTCAGCTTCTTACAACTGGCAGCCCCTTTTTGGCACAGGGAGACGCACCTACAGTAAACGGTATAACTAATTCAGATATGAATGTATTGGGTGCGTGGAACTATACTACCGGATCTCCGCTAATAAAAATCGGTATTATTGACACAGGTATAGATTCTCTGCATGCAGATCTGCAATCGCCGGGTCATTTGCTATGCGGATATGATGCTTATAATAATCTTAATAGTTCGGCAACTGATATCGCTAATCACGGAACTGCAGCGGCAGGACTCATCGGCGCTGTTATGAATAACCTCATTGGAATTTCAGGGGTTGCTCCCGGGTGCCGGCTAATGTCCATTTCAATCTTTGATATGAATGGCAATACTTCGAATTCAGTTATTGCAAGAGCTTTTGACACAGCCCGTGTGCGGGGAATTGGTATACTAAGCGACAGCTGGGGAGGTGGAACTCCTGATCAGACGATTACAGACGCAATTGACAACGCCGCAATTAACGGCAGAGGAGGATTAGGTTGTGTAATTTTCTTCGGCTCCGGTAATGATGGAAAGGATCCTCCGGTATATCCGTCAGATTTGCCAAATGTATTGTGCGTGGGCGCCTCGACTCCCCACGATCAGAAAAAAGCTCCTGGAACAGGGAATGAATTCTATTGGGGGAGCAATTACGGTGAAGATAATATCGGAGATTTGGATTTAACTGCTCCGACTAATTGTTATACATTGTCTTCAGGCGGAGGCTATAATCCGAATTTTACAGGTACTTCGGCATGCTGTCCGAATGCTGCCGGTGTAGCAGCATTAATATTATCTGTGAATAATACATTTACAAGAAGTCAGGTTGTTGATAATATATTAAGAGGATGTGATAAAATTGATAATGTTCCCTATTCTGTTACTAAAACTTATGGCAGGTGGAATAACTTTTACGGATATGGAAGAGTAAATGCACTGAATTCGGTAAGATTAGCCGCCGGTGTTGATCTTGTCCCGCCCACAATAAACCATCTAAGTGTTTCTTCCCGAACCAGCACTTACCCGGTTAATGTCCTTGCCGAAATTATTGATCAAAATGGAGCTTCTGTTCCAATTAGCGGAAATGATATTCCAAAATTATTTTATAAAATTAAAAAGAACTCAGGGAGCTGGAGCCCGTTCGATTCATTACCGGCATATTCAATTGCAGGAAATTTTTTTACATTTAGAATTCCTTCACAAGGATGGGAGACTGAAGTACAATACTATATTCGTGCCAGGGATAATTTTGGAAACGAGACAACCTTCCCAAAGCATGCACCTAACCCGTTCTGGCTTTGTTATTTTGCAATCGGCAATATTACTTCCGAATTTCAAAAAGTACCTTCTTTCAGAGGAGCGGACTTTGGAGCTACAATGTCTCCTTCGGTTAATTTCGGCAGCCTTAAAATAATTGGTACTAAAGTAAAGATCTATATGCGGCAAACTTATCTTGATGATGAAATTATTCAGGTCGTTGCGCCTTTTTCAGATGCCAATAATAACCGGAAATGTCTTTTCTCAACAAATGGCGCAGATATGGATAACATAACCGGGGCATGGGTTTCGGATTCTGCAACAGCATTGTGGTATTCCGGTACACCTCCTTATACTAATGGCGGTTTTAAACCTGAGTTTTCTATGAAAGGATATGATGGTCAGAATGGCGGCGGCGCCTGGGAAATTCTTCACTTTGACAGATCAGTCGGTGATTATGCATTTTTTGACAGTGTGAAAATTATTTTGTTCAGGACAACAGGGGTAACAAGCTCCTCTGCAAGGCTTAATACTCCCGAAGATTCAATTTTATTTTTTGATTCGGCGATGGTACCAGGTGTCTATACGAAAAACTTCTATTTAAAAAATTCAGGAACTGCTACACTTACTACCGGTACTGTTTCATTTAGCGGAGCTTCAGCATCTTTGTTTTCAATAATAAATACGCCTCCCGCTTACATAGCCCCTAATGACAGTGGATTGTTTAAAGTAAAATTAAATAGTGCATCAGCTAATCCGGGAGGCAATTTTGAAATGGCAACTTTAAACATTCCAACAAATGATCCTTCAAAGGGATTGTTCAAGGTTTCTTTACAAACAAATGTCGCAAAAAATCTGCAGTTGAAAGCATTGATTGAAGGATTATATAATTCCTCCGGACAAACGTCAATTCCCGATACACTTACCGTATATTTGAGAAATGCGAATGCCCCTTATACAATTGCAGATTCGGCACGATCTGTTATAAATTCAGCTGGAATTGGTTCATTTGATTTCTCCGGTGCGCAAAATTCTGTGAATTACTTTATTGTAGTCAGGCATCGCAATGCTTTGGAAACATGGAGTGCATCAGCCAATAGTTTTAATTCTTCAGTGATGAATTATGATTTTACAGTTGATTCTTCTGCAGCATATGGGAATAATTTAATTCTAAAGGGTTTCAAATATTGTTTGTATAGCGGAGATGTTCAACAGGACGGACAAATAGATGTGTCAGATATAATTTCCGTTTATAATTCAGCAGTTAATTTCAATTCAGGTTATTTGCCGGAAGACATAAACGGGGATAATTTCGTAGACATTTCGGATTTAATAACCACTTACAATAACTCAAGAGATTTCATCCATTTGATTAGACCATAGTACTTTGCATTATTTGTATTGCATAGGTTATATTAACTTATGCAATACTTTATTTGTTGGAGCAATTAATTTCAGGGTAAATTAAGATGTATTTAATTTTTAGATAAAGCATCATTTATCTTTTGTAAGAGCCAATCCCTGTTTATTATCACATCATCGGAAAGAAAGCTCTTCTTTAATTCTAATAATTCGAATTTTTTCGAATGTGATTCTAATTTCTATGCGAACTTAAAAAACGAGACATAGTGACCCGCAAATATAAATCATTATATTTCCCTCGGCAAAAGACTTTCTTAAATACTACTTCTTTTTTTATTTTACCGGCTTCAAATTCAGGATAATATTTTTTGAGATAATCAAAAAGCATTACAACAGCTCCATTCTTGTTGAAAAAGGAGAACGCACAAAATCTTCAAATTCTCTGAATTCCTTTGAATCAAATTTCTTCAATAAATTTATGAGCGTACTGTTATTCATAACATAAATTGTGAAATACTTATCTATAATAGTTTAAAATTATGATACATATCATTATAATTTCATCTGCCCTTTAAAATTTACAATTTACAATTTAAAATTTCATGTAACATTTGAGAAAAACTTTACTTGCGAAAGCTTAAACTAAATATGTAATTTGCAAGAGATTTAATTACTTAATGAGTAATGGAAAATAAGTCAGTTTATATAATCTACATATTATCAAACAGTGCAAAAGAGTTCTTCATGGGTATATCCGCCAATGAGTCTCAGATATTTTTTAATAAGAAATTTAACAAACTGGTATATTATGAAATACTAACCGGTAAAAGGAAAGCCTTTAATAAATTATCAAAAATAAAAAGACAAAGCAGGTCAGTCATAAAGCTGTTGATTGAATCTAACAATCCTGAATGGCAGGATTTAAAAAATATATTCACTGAAAATTTATTTACGGATGTTTTTAGTCAATAAAGAGAAAATTTAATTAGTTCTATGAAATAAAATACACAATCATTTTTTTATCAAAAAATAAGGAGACCAAAATGAAACATCAGAATCTAAAATCGGGGGATAATAATTTTATTATACGCATTAACATAAAGAATTTTTTAAAAAACAATTAAAATTAAAAAAATGAAAACTCTAACAGCTTGTTTGATCTTTTTCAGCGCACTGATCTTTTCAGAAAAAGTCTTTTCTCAAATTGACACCAGCTGGGTTAAAAGATATTCCGGAAGTCAGAATATGGACGAAGCCAGAGCAATTCTTCTTGACGCCGCTAATAATGTATATGTAACCGGAAGAAGTCTTAGTATATCGAACGGTTACGATATTGTAACAATAAAATACAATACATCCGGCACTGTATTATGGACAGCCATTTATGACGGTACAGGGCATTCAACAGATGAAGGAAATAGTATAGTCTCGGACGGGTCCAATATTTACGTGACAGGAGTTACCACCAGAAGCCCTTCTACGGGTCTGGATTACGTTACTATTAAATATAATGCATCTACCGGAGTTCCGATATGGACTTCAGTATTTAATGGAATTGGAAATCTGGATGATGTAGCAACTAAGCTTGCTTACAAAAACAGCAGTATATATGTAACCGGAAAAGGTTACTATCGCGGCGCGGCAGATGCAGATTACGTAACGATTAAATATAATTCTAATACCGGTGATTCCACATGGATAAAAACTTATAACGGTCCCGGAAGTGCAAACGATTCAGCGACTTTTGTAAAGGTGACCACGGATTCCAGTATAATTGTAACTGGAAAAAGTTTCGGAATAGGTAATTATGATTTTGCTACTATTAAATACAGCGCTGTAGGAACTCAAAACTGGGTCAAAAGATTGAACGGTCCTGCAAACAGCGATGACTTTGGAACAATAATTACTTTTAATAGCGCACTTACTACACCCGATATTTATGTCACGGGAATCAGCCAGGGCACGGGTACAGGCTACGATATTTTTACAGTTAAGTATACTAATGCTGGGGTAGAAAGTTGGAACAGGCGTTATAATGGAGCCGGCAATGGTGACGATAATGTTGACGCATTTGTTTATAAGAATGATAATGAAATTTATCTTACAGGAAAAGCACAGACTGCTTCATCCGGAAGCGACCTGATTCTTTTAAAATATGATTTTAACGGAAATTTAAATTTAACCGTTACCTATAATGGATCTGCCAATTCAAATGATGAAGGAACAGCTCTGACTTTTGATGCAAGCGGATTTATTTATGTTGCCGGCAAATCAAATGAGACTTCAACCGGGAATGATTATGTAGTGATAAAATATACTACTTCCGGAGGAACAGAATGGATATATAAGTATAATAGATCAGGAAGCGGATCTGATATTCCTTCTGCAATAACCGTAGATGCAACAGTAGATAGAAATGTTTTCGTAACGGGCACAAGCTTTAGCGGAAGCACGGGAACAAATTATGCTACTTTAAAATTAAAGCAGGACCTGGTTCTTGATCTCAATATATGGATCCAGGGCTTTTACAGACCATCAACAAATTCGATGATAAGAGATACTGTAAGAGTTTATTTATACAACTCAACTACAACAACAATATTAGATTCAGGAAAGATCTTTCTTGATACATTAGGCAAGGGACGGCTTTATTTCAAAAAAGCGTTGAATGGAGTTTCATATTATATTGTAGTCCGGCACCGCAATACAATTGAAACCTGGAATATTTCACCAAGCTCGTTTTCAAATCTGTATAAAGTATATGATTTCACTACAGCTGCCAGCAAAGCTTATGGCAATAATCAAATTCAGGTAGATGCATCGCCTGTTGAGTTTGCAGTTTACAATGGAGATGTAAATCAGGATGGAGCTATTGATTTAACGGATCTCGTTTCAGTTTATAATGACGGGATTAGCTTTTTATCCGGATACGTGCAGACAGATGTAAATGGTGATAACTTTGTTGACTTATCAGACCTTGTTATTACATATAATAATTCAATTGCCTTTGTCAGTGTAATCAGACCATAAAATATTATAAAACCTCAATAAATCCCTCTTCTTTTTTGGAGAGGCACGGGGTGAGGTTCAGAATTTAATAAAATAAAAACAAGCTGAATGAATTATCCATTCGGCTTGTTCCTATTTTTAAAGTATGTTCAATGTCAATATTCAATGTCAATATTCAATGTCAACGTTTAACGAGTCTGTAATCCTATAATCCCTCTCTGTCTGTCCAAATTGATTTACTTTTATTGTTAATTGAAGAATAGTTAGGAGTAAGGAAATAATAATTGAATATTTTTGTCGTAAGATTTTCATTTTAT
>JBBSDT010000108.1:0-9200 GCA_038240405.1 Ignavibacteria bacterium | reverse complement strand
TTTCTCATTAATAAAAACAGGCTCCAGGGCTCCTCTTGATACTCCAAGAATGGCAACCTGCGGAGAATAAACTATAGGAGTAAAACCTGTTCCTCCAATACCTCCGAGATTTGAAATTGTGAAATTTCCTCCATCCATTTCTTCCGGAGTCAATTTCTTCTCTCTTGCTTTAACGGCAAGCTCATTCAGCTCTGAGGACAATTCTGACAGGTTTTTTGTGTCAGTTTTCTTCAATACCGGTACCAGTAATCCCCGATCTGTATCCACCGCAACTCCGATGTTGTAATAACTCTTATAAATAATTTCCTTCTTTTCAAAATCAATACTGGAGTTAAATTGCGGAAAAGCCTTTAAGGATGCGGAACATATCTTAACTAAAATTGAAGTGATTGTTAAATGACTATCCTTGTTTTTAGAAGAATGTTTTTTCCTGAATTCTTCTGACTGAGTTATATCTGCTTTATCAAACTGCGTCACCATCGGAACTGTAGTCCATGCATAAGTCATTGTCTGACCAGTAATGAACCGGACCTTGCTCATTGGCTGAATATCGACTTCTCCCCATTTCTCAAAATCCGGAAGCTCTTTTTGTTTTATTGTGCTCTGTACATCCGTACCAGCATTAATTTTTTCCCTTACAAATTTTTTAATATCCTCTTCCGTAATCCTGCCGGTTTCCTGCGAACCATTCACCCGGGAAATATCAACACCTAGTTCCCGTGCAAGCCGTCTGACAGAAGGGGAAGCCGCCACAGGATCTTTACTTTTTTTATTATTTTGGTTTGCATCTTTATCCGAAGATTCCTTATCCGAAGATTCTTTATCAGAAGATTCTTTATCAGAAGATTCTTTATCCGAAGATTCCTTATCAGAAGATTCTTTATCAGAAGATTTTTTATCAGAAGATTTCTCATCAGAAGATTTCTCATCAGAAGATTTCTCACCAGAAGATTCCTTATCAGAAGATTCTTTGTCAGAATATTTCTTATCAGAAGATTCCTTATCCGATGATTTCTCATCAGAAGATTCCTTATCAGAAGTTTCTTCCCCGGCAGTTTTCTTATCGACACTTGTTGAATCTTGTTCTTTCTCCTCGTTTTTCTTAGAATTTTCTTCAGCTGGTTCTTTGCCTGATTCTGCTGACTTTTTACCCTTATTCTTCTCTTTAGATTTTTCATCTTTTTTTACCGGTTCCTGATCTTTTGAAGATTCTTTTTCTTTGCTGTCTTCCTTTTCGTCATCTTTTTTATTCTTCCCGTTTTCTTTCGATTCTTCATCGGTTTCAACTTTGAGAATGACCTGACCGATATTAATTACATCGCCTTCTTTTACGTTGATTTCCTTTATAGTACCTTTTTCCGTTGAAGGAACTTCAAACATTGCCTTGTCCGTCTCCAGCTCAATCATTGGCTGATCTATCTCAATTGTATCTCCAACCGATACAAGCACCTTCACAACATCGCCGTTTTCTATGTTATCGGAGACTTCAGGCAGCTTAACTTCTTTAATCATAAGAATAATTTATTTATTGTGTGACAGGATTTAATTTATTTTGATTCAATCCAAAATCCTGTATTGCTTTTTCAACCTCGCAAGGTTTAATCTTGTTTTCTTTTGCGAGCATATTTAGAACTGCGATAGTAATATACCTGCAGTCAACTTCAAAAAAATCTCTTAATTGTTCCCTGCCATCACTTCTGCCAAAGCCATCAGTTCCCAGGAAATAAAATCGGCCCGGGATCCATTTTGTAACAGTTGCAGGCAAAGCTTTTATATAATCTGATGCAGCTACAAATACTCCTGATTCATTAGAAAGTATTTTACTTATATAAGGGACCTCTGGTGTTTTTTCAGGATTCAGCATATTTTTTCTCTCTGCTGCAACTGCGTCCATATATAATTCCTTATAGCTTGTAACACTCCATACGTCAGCTGATACATTATATTTTTCCTCAAGAATTTTTTGTGCCTTAATTGCTTCGTTAAGAATAGTTCCGCTTCCAAATAAATGCGCCTTTAATTTAGTATTCTTATTACTTGAAACTGAATACCTGTACATTCCTTTCAGAATACCTTCTTCTGCACCTTCAGGCATTGGCGGCATTTTATAAAATTCATTCATAACAGTAAGGTAATAAAAAATATCTTCCTGTTTAGTATACATCCTGTGCATTCCTTCTTTTACAATTACTGCTAATTCATATGCAAATGCCGGGTCATAACATTTCAGATTTGGCACCGGGAAAGCAAGTATGTGACTGTTTCCATCCTGATGCTGAAGTCCTTCACCGCTCAAAGTGGTTCTTCCTGCAGTACCACCAATAAGAAACCCTCTGGTTCTGCAATCAGCAGCTGCCCATATAAGATCTCCTATTCTTTGAAATCCAAACATTGAGTAGAAAATGAAAAAGGGAATCATGTTAATACCATGAGTTGCATATGCAGTTCCCGCCGCTATGAAGGACGACATGGATCCGGCTTCGGTGATTCCTTCTTCCAGGATTGCACCTGTTTTTTCTTCCTTATAATAGAGCAGGCTCCCCTTGTCAACAGGATCATAAATTTGTCCTACGTGAGAATAAATTCCTACCTGCCGGAATAAAGATTCCATTCCGAAAGTTCTTGCTTCATCCGGTACGATTGGCACAATGTATTTTCCTATTTGCTTGTCCTTCAAAAGTTTGGAGAGAAGGTGAACAAAAACCATTGTAGTTGCAACTTCTCTTTCTCCGTTACCTTTATAAAATTCACTGAATAATTCATCGGAAGGCATTGAAACAGGTTCGGCTTTCGACTCTCTTTTTGGAATAAAGCCGCCAAGCTCTTTTCTTCTTTGCATCAGATACTTTATTTCTTCACTATCTTCGGCGGGTCTGTAGAATGGCGCTTCTGCAACGTCTTCATCCGATATAGGAATTCCAAATCTGCTTCTGAATGATCTTAATTCCTGTTCATTTAATTTTTTTTGAGAATGCGTAATGTTTCTTCCTTCTCCTGCTTCACCTAAGCCATATCCTTTTATGGTCTGAGCAAGTATAACTGTAGGAGCGCCTTTATGCTCAACTGCTTCTTTATATGCTGCATAAACTTTTTCGGGATCGTGTCCGCCTCGTCTGAGTTTTTGAAGCTGTTCATCGGAATAATTCTTTACCATCTCTTCCAGCCGGGGATCTTTTCCAAAGAAATCTTTTCTTATTACTTCACCTCCTGACACAGAATATTTTTGAAACTGCCCGTCAACCACTTCATCCATGCGTTCGACCAGAATTCCATCTTTATCTTTTGCAAGCAGCGGATCCCAATCCCCTCCCCATATTACTTTTATGACATTCCAGCCTGCTCCTCTGAAAGTTGCCTCAAGCTCCTGAATAATTTTGCCGTTGCCTCTTACGGGACCGTCAAGGCGCTGAAGATTGCAGTTAATTACAAAAATTAAATTATCAAGCTTTTCTCTTGATGCAAGGGTAATTGCACCAAGTGATTCCGGCTCATCGGTTTCCCCGTCACCCAGAAATACCCACACTTTTTGTTTGGATGTATCTTTTATACCGCGGTCCTCCAGATATCTGCTAAATCTGGCCTGGTAAATTCCCATAATCGGACTTAAACCCATTGAAACGGTTGGATATTCCCAAAACCTTGGCATTAGCCATGGATGCGGGTATGAAGAGAGTCCCCTGTCAGAGGATAACTCTCTTCTGAAATTTTCAAGATCCCTTTCCGAAATTCTTCCTTCAAGCATAGCCCGTGCATAAATACCCGGCGAAGCGTGCCCTTGAAAATATATTATGTCTCCACCCCCGGGATCATTTTTTCCGTGAAAAAAGTGATTAAATCCGATTTCATATAATGTAGCAGAAGATGCATACGTAGAAATATGTCCGCCTATGCCGCTAAGCTCTCTGTTAGCCCTGACCACCATTGCCATGGCATTCCATCTTAAAATGCTTTTAATTCTTCTTTCAATTTCCCTGCTGCCGGGGAAAACAGGTTGTTTGTCTGCAGGTATTGTGTTTATATAAGGTGTGTTTGCAGTGAAAGGAATTTTTACTCCGTGTTCCTGCGCCCTGATCTGGAGCTTTCTAAGCAGCTCTGTAACTCTTTCCGGTCCTTCATTATGAAAAACATAATCCAGGGACTCGAGCCATTCTTTATTTTCAATCTCTTTTAATTTCTTTTCTTTACCCTCATCCATATTATCCTTGCCCATACTTGTTTTTATAAATTCTAACGGAAAAATACTTAAATTGATTCAAAGAATAATGTGAATTTTTATGGACAAGAAAGAAAATTTTACACTGAATAAAGAATCGAAAATAGGAAAAGAAGCAATCCTGGCTAAAAAAGCAAATTTTATTCAGAAGAATGAAATGAAACAACGGAAATAAAGAAACGGAACAACGGAATAACGAAACGGAACAATGGAAGAAAGGAATGGAACAACGGAATAAAGAGATGGAACAACGGAGCAAAGTCTCGAATCAGAGAAGAAAGTCAATTTTATTAAGGGAAATCTCTAAAAACTAAATCGCGAACTTTACTTTCGGAAGAGCGAAGAACAATTTAACGAAGGCGAACAAACGAAATGAGTTGCGAACACTCGAAACACAAAAGCGAAGTGTCAAAACAGAAGTGCGAAATGACTAAAATTTAAAGCGAACACTTCCAAATGAAAATCTAAAAGTTGTTTCGTACTCGCGAACTGGTGAAAAAATGAGTTGCGAACTACTGAAACACTGGCGCGAACACTTCAAAATGAAAAACTAATAGCGGTTTTGTAATCGCAAACTGTTGAAAATGATTATTTATCAAGAAAAATTTAGAGTCTCTAAAAATTTTTGTGTAAATGACAGGGCTTAAAAATATGCTATATTTAGTAAGAAAGGATTTTTGAAGGAATCTTCAAATCAAAAAATCCTTTCTTACCTTTTACTCACTCTATTAAGTTACAATACTTAAAATAAATAAGTTTTAATACTTAAAATAAACATTTAAAACAGTTTGAACGATATACTTATGTTTAAAAAATAAATTTTATACTTTGACACTTAATTGAACCTAAATCCAAAACAAATCTTCTTAAGGGATATAGCATTAATATTCCTGCGAATACTAAATGCCTTCACTCTCTAAACTCTCTTCTGAAAAAAGTCTATATTGTTATTAATTTATTTTATTAACAGCATCCTTTTTGTATCTTTAAAATCTCCGGATGTCAAAGTGTAAAAGTATAATCCACTTGATAGTCCGTAATTCTCCGAAGAAAAACTGTATTCATAATTTCCTGCATTAAGCTTCTCGTTTACTAACAGGGTGATTTCCCTGCCGACTTCATCATAAATTATTAGTGAAGTGAAGTTTGGTTTTGCAATACTGAATTTTATATCTGTTGAAGGATTAAATGGATTCGGATAATTCTGAAGTAAGTCATACGAAACCGCTTGTGAATTAATCTGTTTTATTCCAACCTGACCCGGAAGCGATTTGAATATACCATAGACCGGAGCTTTGCCAAATGCAGGAACATTTACCCATCCACCTGCCTTCAAATCTCTGACGTAATAAATTTTTGCCGAATCACCTTCAGCTGCGGGTTTGTTGATTAAAGAAGAGTGCTTCTCTTCTATTCCAGGAGTATTGGTGATATTTACAGGTGATGTCCACGTGACTCCATTATTTAAAGATGTTGTTACAAAAATTTCTCCCGCATTCAGAATTTCCCCGTCATCTACTACCTGCGTATTTCCATTCAGCAGAACTGTAAAAGAACATGTTAACTTTCCATCAGGACCTACAGAAACAGAAGGCTGACCAACCGGGGCAATTAATGCAGTTGTAATTGTATCTGCCAGGCGTGGGATATTAAAATGCCCGGCAACTTCTGTTACGCCGGTAGAAGGTGACCAGTGAAGTATTTTCGGTTTTACATATGCAGCTGTATTAACATTAGGAAATACTGCTGATGATATATTATAAACAGTAAAAACCAAATGCGGTTCTTCCCCTTTAAAAACAGCCTGAAATCCTCCTGTAATGCTTGGAAACAAAGTGTCTCCTCCGTCTATAACATAATTAAAAATCTGCGCGCCACTGTTAAACGTGACACCATTATCAGTAGATTTATACCAGTTCAATGATCCGTCCCCCAAATAACTCGTACCGAATATTCCCACGACACCGTTTGCACCTGCTTCAACCGAATAATTACCTGAAGGTCCTCCTAAAAGAGGCAATGAACTCCATGGTGACCATGCGGATCCGTTAAATGTTGAATAAAATCCTCCGAGAGCAGCTCCGTCATTTGTTGATGCTGCAACTACAACATTTCCGTTTGAAGTCGCACTGAGATGCGACCAGCTTGGAGTTATGTTCGTTGGTGTAGCAGGCAATTGTGAAAAGGAAAATGCACCCCAAAGTGCATCCTGAAAAACACTGGTCAGAGTCCCGAATCTATGAGCAGAAATTATGGGAATACCATTCCTGACAGACATATCCGGAAATCCCCAGCTTGCTGAGGTCTCTAATACATCAGAAGTCCATGTGGCACCGTTATCATCGCTATAAGAATAATAAACGTATCTTTGTACTCCTACTGCTCCATTTGAATCATGCTGTGCCATTAGTATAGAACAATATCCGCCACGATTTGCCGGATCCTGTGTAAGATATCTGACGCTTCCGTTAGTCTGGTAATCATAAGATACAGACCAGAGGTGAGTGTAATGTTCGCCGGGACCGAGAACAGGCGGAGGTGGTTCCTGGGCACTAGCTATTGAATACATCATAAAGAACATAACGATTAAAGTAAGATTTTTCATTTTGGCTCCTTTTAATTTATGAAAGTTTATTTTATTAAAATCATTGATTTAGTTTCTTTGAAGGTTCCTGAGCTTAGAGTATAAAAATATATTCCGCTTGATAAATTACTTCCGTTAAAACTAACTTCGTATTTACCGGCATTTTGTTTCTCATTAACTAATTCTGATACTTCCTTTCCAGATATATCATATATTTTTAAACTTACATATTCACTCGTTATTATTGTGTAATTTATGTTTGTTGATGGATTAAAGGGGTTCGGATAATTCTGTGATAATGAATATGAAGAAGTCTGCGAGTTAATCTGATTTATTTCTTCCTTCTCACTTATTGTATGCAATATCCTGAATATACCATATACCGGAGCTTTGCCCCATTCGGGGACACTTACCCATCCTCCTGCTTTCAAATCTCTGATGTAATAAATTTTAACTGAATCCCAACCGGCTACCGGTTTGTTAATTAATGAAGGATGTTTCTCTTCTATCCCCGGTGTATTTGTAATATTGATCGGATGTTCCCACGAAGCACCATTATTAAAAGACGTTGTTTGAAAAATTTCTCCGGCGTTAAGAATTTCCTCATCATTAACAACTTGTGTATACCCTTTTAGCAAAACTGTAAAACAACAGGTTAGGATTCCATTTAAATTTAAGGAAATAGAAGGCTGACCTACTGGAGCAATTAATGAAGTTGTCACTGTATCTGCCAGGCCGCCTATATTAAAGTGTCCTGCTACTTGCGTTACACCAGTCGATGGCGACCAATGTAATATTTTTGGTTTAATATAAGCAGTTGTATGAGGATTCGGAAATATAGCCGATCCTGTATTATAAACCGTAAAAACCAGGTGAGGTTCTTCACCAACAAAGACTGCCTGGAATCCTCCTACTAAGCTTGGATATAAAGTATCTCTTCCATCTAAAACATGATAAAAAATCTGCTCTCTGCTATTAAATGTTATACCATTATCAGTTGATTTATACCAGTACAATGATTTGTCCCCGTCAAAATTTTGTCCGAATATTCCCACTAAACCATTTGAACCTGATTCAACAGAATAATTACCTGAGAGCCCGCCTAAAGGAGGCATTGAATTCCATAGTGACCATGTCGTTCCTGTAAATGTTGTATAAGACCCTCCAAAAACAGTTCCGCCGTTTGTTGCAGCAGCTAATATTAAATTTCCGTTTGAAGACGAACTGAGATGTGCCCAGTTCGAAGAAACGTAATTTGGAACAAGGGGTAATTGCGAAAAGGAATATGCACCCCAAAGAGCATCCTGAAAAACACTTACAACTCCTGTTTTATTAGCAGAAATAACAGGAAGGCCATTCCGGATTGACATATCCGGAAATCCCCAACTTGTAGAGCTGTCTAAAACATCAGGAGTCCATGAATCACCATTGTCATCAGTATAAGAATAATAAATGTATCTTCCTACTCCTGCTGCAGAATTTGAATCCTGCTGCGCCATTAATATAGCACAATATCCTCCGCGATTTGAAGGATCCTGTATAAGATACCTCAGGCTTCCATTCGTCTGATAATCATAGGAGACCGACCAAAGATGAGTATAGTGTTCTCTGGGATCAAGTACGGGTAGAGGTGGTTCCTGAGCGTTTGTCATCATTGTGTAAATGAATAAAAGTAAAAATAATAAAATAAGTTTCTTCATTTGAAGTTCCTTTGGAACTTTACTTTATTAAGATCATGGATTTCGTGTCCGTAAAATCCCCTGAGCGAATAGTGTAAAAGTATATTCCGCTTGATAAATTACTTCCGTTAAAGCTTACTTCGTATTTTCCGGCATTTTGTTTCTCATTAACTAATTCTGATACTTCCTTTCCGGATATATCAAATATTTTTAAGCTTACATGTTCACTCTTTATTATAGTGTAATTTATATTTGTCGTAGGATTAAATGGATTCGGGTAATTTTGTGCCAATAAATATGAAGAAACAGATGTATTTGGAATATTTTTTATGCTTGTAGGATTTCCTAAAGTGCCGTCATAATTTATGTTCTGTGCGTAAATACCATTTCCATCATTCCGGTTATCCGACCATACTATCTTAGTCATACCATTATGGTCTATTTCACCCACAACTTTTGATTTAGCGCTCACGCGGTCACCGATTCCCCTTACAGTTCCGCCCCATCCAAGATTCCCGTTCCGGTTAGAAATAAATGCGAATTGGAAATTGTTTACACTTCCAAAAATACTCTCATTATAAGCAACAATTACATTTGTATCTTTTGTAAAACAAATTTGATTAATATATGAGTTATTGTTAAATGTAACAAATTGTTTGGCATCATCTGTCCATAATCTCGTTCCATTCGAAGAAAATCTCTGTCCGTAAATTGCAAAAGTACT
>JBBSDT010000107.1:0-9232 GCA_038240405.1 Ignavibacteria bacterium | reverse complement strand
TATTTTTGACCTCTGTTTTTATTTATTTTATTAAAGTCATCTTCTTTGTTTCACTAAAGTTATCTGTTTGAAGTGTATAAAAATAAACTCCGCTCGAAAAATTACTTCCATCGAAATTAACTTCATAAGTTCCTGCATTCTGCTTTTCATTAACTAAAGTGGCAACTTCATTACCCAGAATATCATAAATTTTCAAAGTTGCAAAACGATTTCCGATTAACGAATACCGAATAACGGTAACCGGATTAAACGGATTCGGATAATTCTGCGAAAGTGTATAACCATCAGGAACAAGTTCACTAATCTGATATATTCCTACAATGGCATCAGTTACTTTTAAGACCTGTTGACCACTTGGAGCTATTGGGTCATCCGTAATTGCATATCCGTAAACATTCGAACCAATTCTTTTTGTGTCCATATTTATAAATCCAAGCCCAGAAGTTGTCATTGCAGTCCAGTTTAATCCTCCATTAGTGCTCTTTAATACTCCGTTTATTACACTTGTCGTGGAATAGGATACAGTTAAATAACATATATTGGTTCCTTCTATCCACCTCATTACAGGACCAAGAAAATTAATTATAGTATTTCCTATATCAATATTTACCCAATTCAAACCTCCGTTAGATGTTCTCGAAATAAATTGATCAGAACTTGATGTGCCTGCTATACCTGTTAGTTTGTCTTCTTTAAATGCAAGACCTCTTGTAATATCGAAGCCTACCGATGGAAGATTTACACTCCTTAAATTCCAGGTGATTCCTCCATCAGTTGTAATAACAATTGCAGGAGGATTTCCTGCAAGGCCAAATGCAAAAAATAAACTGTCAATTACATTTAAACCGCCTGACGCATTGTATCCAGTGATTGTTGGTCCTAATGTCCTCGTCCATGTATTTCCTCCGTTTCTTGTTTTATAAATATATACTGCACTGTCACCCTCCGCGTATGCTATACCAAAATTAGGATTCGAAATAGAAAATTTTATTTGTTTGAAGTTTGAAGTGCTTGCACCTGCTACAGGAATGGAATCAATAATTGTCCAGGTAGACCCGCCGTTTGTGGATTTATAGAAACGTATTGCACCTCCGCCTCCATTATCACCTGCAAAAACATTAACAGCATCTTTAGCCAGGATAGCATAGAATACCTGGAATGCACCCGTGTTTAACTGGATCCAGTCCGTTCCGCCGTTTGTAGTTTTATAAGTAGCATTTATATCTAATCCACCTGTAACATAGGCAGTATTTTCATCTACTACCGAGACTTGTGGCCGGGATCCGACAATTCCCGCTAAGTCACCTGCTATAATCCATTGTGAATAAATATTTTTTGAAGAAATAAAAAATACAGAAATAAGAAGTATCATTTTAAGATTTAAATTTATTTTTTTCATTTTTAGTATTCCTTAATTTTAGTTTGTAAAGTTTTTGATAATACCCGATTTCCTCGCAGAGATTATAATATGTGGCACATTTGCTTTTTAATATGCCACACATATCTATTTCGTTTTCCCCCGGATATAAATTGCTATCTGCTGCTACCTATTAACTACTAACTATTAACTGCTAACTATTTCAAAAGCAACATCCGCTTAGTATCAATAATATTTCCATCAACTACCAATTTGTAAAAATAAACGCCACTCGCAAAATTACTTCCGTCAAAATCAATTGCATAGTATCCCGCACTTTGTAATTGATTGACGAGTGTTGCAACTTCTTTTCCGCTAATGTCATAAACATTAATAGTGACATGCTTCGTAAGTGGCACTTCGTAATTGATAATTGTCTTAGGATTGAACGGATTCGGATAATTTTGTGACAGACTAAATCTTGTTGGAACACCAATTATAACTTCATTACTCAGGTTATGGTATGCATGATTACCGTTGAAGTCAATTTGCTTTAATCTGTAATTATATGTTCCTGCATTCATACCTCTGTCTACAAATGAATATGATATTGGCTGCGTTGAATTCCCATGTCCTTGAACTGTTCCAACCATATTCCACTCATGAGCACTTCCATTTGCTCTTTCGATTTCGAATCTCGCATTATTATCCTCTGTTGCAGTTGTCCAGTTCAGTGTTACATTATTCTCGTGTATTGTAGAAACGAAGGATGTAAGTTCCACTGGTGATGCGAAATCGAATCTTATCTGGCACATAGTAGTATTACCGGTCAGGTCTGTAGCGGTTATTATTAAGTCTCCAACATAAGGTCCATTGCTTGCAAGGTGTAAATGTGTTCTTGCCGGATAACCTCTGGCAGGAAGTGAAGGAGTAAATAAGAAAGTAGATCCAATTGGTAGAGGTGGGGAAAAAGATGCTGCAAGTGTTACAGAATCTCCAACATCCCAATCCGAAGCAGTTAAATCCAGATCTATAGAAGAAGTAATTGGTCCTAGAATGCTGGCATCACAAAAAAGATCCCCCAATGGAACTCCGCTTCTCATGGCATTGGAAATTCCAATAAACGGATCAGCTGTATTGCCAACTCTGGGTTCAAAGTCACGCAAAAATACATTATAGTTATGATTAACTGCATTATGATTAATGCTGTAATTCTGAGGATAATCACCGGTCCGGCGGTAATAGTGCGCCTGTTTGATTGCTATTATGGTATCGGGATTGGTTAAAAGATAAGCTCTGGTAATCATTGGCTCGAAGGCAAACAATTTCCCTCTATATGTATTATATATAAGTACATTTTTAAAATTAGCATTGGTTGTATGAAGTGAAGAATCTGCCCAATGGAGACCACGGAATGGAACTACACCCGGAGGAAAATTGTCTCTAAGATAATCTATTGGTACAAATTCTTGAGGGTAATATACGGGGTCAATTCCCGGAATTACTGATTGACGCTCGGCCACAGTTACAGTTACGAAATGAAAATCAAAATGTGGAAGTTCAAAAATTCCCGGAGGACCATGCCCGATAGGATTCCAGGTAAAGAATACATGATTGAAGGTTGTATCATCTGCAACTACCGGTGCAGGCAAAGCAAGAACAAATGTTCGTAAAATGGTATCTAAATTGTTCATAACGCCGTCCGTCATAGATAAACCAATGCGTTCTCTATGACCCGTGGCATTTAATTGAACAAATGTACGAACCACGCCATTTCCAAGCGCGGCGGAATCTCCGTATAATATTGTCTGAGCAAATGAGTAATTTGGATGCGATAGAAGGGTAAAAATTAAAAGAAAAGAAAATACAAGTTGTAAGTTTTTAAAGTATAAATTTAGTGTTTTCATTTTTGATTATTCCTTAAATTCAGATTATAAAATTTTTTAGTAATACTTGAGAAATAAATAGTTAATTCAGCATTACATCACCTAAGTAAAACCTGAAAAGTAAGTCTTCATATTTGTTCTCCCGGTTAAATTTTTTGTTATGGTTTGATTTTTTATAAAAATGGGAATGAAAACCGGAAGTTGGAATAGGGAAATTAGCTTATTTGTGTATAGGGAAAGTTACCTATTTTTGATTGGAGATTTGGAATTTAGATTTTGGATTTGTTAAACATATATAGTATTTGAACATTTGAACATGGATCATTGGAAAATTGAATATTACTACTACTGTTCATATTGGGCGAGGCATAGAATTTTTTTCAGAAAAGATTAAACTTTATCTTTTTTTTGGATAATTGTGTTTCTATATTTGCAAATTAGTGAAATTAAATTCCGACATGGCAAAAATAATTTTTGAAATAAATTACAATATTGATCCAAAAAAGAGAAAAGAATATCTTTCTACCATAAGCGAACTAAGGAAAGATATACATCAAACTTCAAAGAATAACTATTCTGTTTACGAAAATAAAAAAACTCCGAACAATTTTACGGAAATGTATATCTGTGAGAGTGAAGAAGAATTTGACGAAATAGAAGATAATCAAAGCGAAGAAACAATCGAACTTACACAAAAACTTTTCAACGAATTTATAAAAGATAATAAAGTAAATTATTCCACAAAATACGAAGTCCAGTAATACATTTATAGTTCAAATTAATTAATTTTGAACCTAACTTTTAAAGTTAAAGAGTAGTTATAATTTGAAACTACTCTTTTTTATTTATACTCAGTAATGTCCGTATCGACCAAAATAGAATTAAAAAAATTTTACGAGAGGTTTAAAAAGCAGAACTTTAAGACAAGTAATTCTTCCAAGTTTCTGATTGCTCTGGTGACCACTATATTGCTATTCCTCATGCTGCCAAGCTATAACACCGTCGAATCTAATTATGAAGTTGGGGCTATATGGTCCTCAGAGGATTTGATTGCGCCTTTCTCATTTCCGGTTTATAAGGATGAGAAGGAATATGAACAGGAAAAACAGGATGTAATAAAAAATATTGCTATAGTATTTGATAAGACAGAAAATAAGATCAATCTGAAAGATTCTTTGAACAATTTTTTTTATGCTCTTCAGAATATTCTCTTTAAAGCCAATAACCTGGAAAAGACAAAAGAAGGGTATATTAATTCCGAAAATTTAGATCAAACAAAAGAACAATTAAGTGTTCAATTAACATTCCCGGAGTGGGAAAGCTTTTATAAATTATACAAGAATGAAACAGGGAACGGCTTAAATCTTTCTTTCGATGATTTCACTTCACTCCTGTCAGAGTCAATAGAAGACGCTGCAAAAATGGACATTGTAGATTTTGACAAAACAAAAATCGTATCAAAAAAGATTACACTAAAAAAAGAAAATAAAAAAATACAGGAGGTTGCGGATGTTGAGAAGGTTTATGACAAGAAAGAAATATTGAATTTAGTAAAGAATAAAATTAATGCCGGTGTAAAGGATTCTTCTTTGAGTACAGCGGCTGAAAAAATTGCAAACTATTTTATCAAAGAAAATTTATTTTACAATAATGAACTTACAGATTTAGAGACACAAAACCGAATTGGGCAAATTCCCAAAACTATAGGCATTGTAAAAGAAAATGAGCGTATTATAAGCAAGCATGACCCGGTAAACAGATTTACCAAGATGAAGCTTGATTCTTATAAAAAAGTAAGGCTTGAAAGAATCGATGTACAGGATTTAATGTTGCAACAGATTGGAAAGCTGTTCACAATTATCACACTTCTAATAATTATTGGATTCTTTTTATATTATATCAGACCCAAAATATACAAAGATAATTTAAAGCTGATTATTATTTCAAGTTTGTTATTAATTGAATGTTTTTTTGCGTACGTGAGCCTGAAGATAGATGTGAATGCTCCAGTGGAGCTTTTAATATTTGTGCCAGTTGCATCCATTTTATTATCAATCTTATTTGATTCACATCTTGCTTTTTATATAGTTACTGTGCTTTGTTTTTTTGTTGCCGCTATACGTGGCGGAGATTACGCAATTGCATTTGCTTCGTTTTGCGGTTCGGTATTGGCAATTTTCAGTGAAAGCGACATAAAAAACCGATCACAGATTTTCAGATCTTTTTTCTTTATTCTTGTTGGTTATACATTTGCAATCCTTGCAATAAACCTTGTTCGTATTGAAGATACCCAAAAATTATGGATGAAATTGATTTTTGGCGGCATCAATGCCGTCATGTCACCGATAATTGCTTTTGGACTATTAATTTTTTACGAGCGCGTTTTCAAAGTAACAACCGGTCTTACGCTTCTTGAACTTTCTGACTTTAATCATCCACTTCTTAAGGAGCTTTCATCCAAAGCGCCCGGCACATTTCATCACAGCATCATAATGGGTAACCTCTCGGAAGCGGCTGCTGAATCAATTGGCTCCAATCAGATACTTGCGAGGGTAGGATGTTATTATCACGATATAGGGAAGATTTCAAAACCTCAGTTTTTTATTGAAAACCAGCTGGATCAGAATAACAAACATAATGAACTCAATCCTTCCATGAGCACTAAAATCATAATATCACATGTAAAAGACGGAATGGAACTAGCCAAAAAATATAAGCTTCCTCAGGAGATAATTGACTTTATCCCCATGCATCATGGAACTACATTGGTCTCATATTTTTATGATAAAGCAAGGAATGCAACGAAGGAAGAGGTCGTGGATTATATTTACCGCTATCCCGGTCCTAAGCCTCAGACTAAAGAAACAGGCATAGTTATGCTAGCTGATGCAGTAGAAGCAAGTACGCGCACTATTGAGGAACCTTCACCTCAAAAGCTTGAAAACAAAATCAGAGATGTCATACGAAACCGGTTTATGGAAGGCGAACTTGAAGAATGCGACCTTACATTAAAAGACCTTACAAAAATTAAGGAAAGTTTCTTAAAGGTTCTTCTTGGAATACATCATCATCGTTTGAAATATCCTGACAAAACACAGTTAGAATTAATTACTGATTCGAAGGAAAAATCTTCCGGAAGATATGGCTGATGAATTTGTACTTTACATGAAATTATTCATTGGATACTTAAGGATGGAAAAATCACTTTCCGAAAATACAATTTCGTCTTATTCATTTGATCTTGAAAGATTTTTAGGTTATGTCACGGATGTAAAGTTATTTCAAAGCTTAAAAAATATTTCAGAAGAAGTTGTAACGGATTATTTTACCTATTTGAATATTTTGGGCACCAAGCTTAATAAAAAATATTCCGGCAAATCGATAGCACGAACTATTTCCTCTCTTAAAACTTTTTTTAAATATCTCGAAGCGGAAGATATAATTAAGTCAAATCCCTTCGAAAATATTGAATCGCCCCGGAACTCGAGGCTATTGCCTGAAATTTTATCGGTTGAAGAAATTGAGAGAATATTTTCAAAGCAGAACTTAAGTGATAAACTTGAACTACGTGATAAAGCTCTTCTCGAAACTATTTATGCAAGCGGTTTAAGAGTAAGTGAAGCAATTAATCTGGAGATTTCAAATATTTTTTTTGAAGACGGTTTTCTCAGGGTATTTGGTAAAGGATCAAAGGAACGAATAGTTCCGATTGGCAAGATAGCTTTGAAATATTTAAGTAAATACATTAAAGAAAGCAGAACTTTACTAAAGGGCAATCAATCCTTTAATTATGTTTTTCTGAATTTCCGGGGAAATAAGTTGTCCCGGATGGGAGTGTTCAATATTTTAAGGAAATATTGTGAGCTCGCAGGCGTTCGCAAAACAATACATCCCCACACTTTGCGGCATTCATTTGCGACTCATCTCTTACAAGGAGGGGCTGATATCAGGATTATCCAGGAAATGCTGGGTCATTCGGATATTTCTACTACTCAAATTTATACGCATATAGAAAAAGATTACCTTATAGAAATTCACAAAACCTTTCATCCGAGAGCCTAAATGATATACAGTATTGAGTATTGAGTAATGAGTATTGAGTATTGAGTAATGAGTATTGAGTATTGAGTATTGAGTATTGAGTATTGAGTATTGAGTATTGAGTATTGAGTATTGAGTATTGAGTATTGAGTATCTGAAGTGTTTGTTAAATGTTAAAGAAGGTAGTTTCTAATTTTCAAGTTTATTATATGGCGATATTACCCGTTTTTTAGTTAAATTGTGTGGAGGAGTGGTGCTTGGAACCAATTTTAAGGAAGAAGGAATTTAAAATTGATAAATTGAATAAAAATCTTATTATGGTTATATTAAAATCAATTAAACTAAACAAAATTCAGGAGAATTTTAAAAATGAGTTTTCATAAGATAGTTTTTCTATTCCTTATTTCAGCAGCCGTTATTTCAGCTTCTGTTTACTTCCCAGGTTGTACTTCTGCAGAATCTACTACCGGTAAACTGGCATTTATGCAGCAGGATTATCAAAAAGCAGAAACAGAGTTAAAAAAGGGATTAGTCCTTGACCAAAACGATGACGAGGGTTGGTATATGCTGGGATATTCACAAATTGAACTCGGAAGGTACGATGACGCACAAAAATCCTTCAGAAAGAGTTTGTCCATTTCAAATAATTTCTCCGATAAGATAAAACAATACTGGGTCGAAAAATACAATGGCGGTGCAAGAGATTTTCAAAACGGTATAGATGCCGAAAGTAAAAAAAATAAGTCAGGGGCAACTAGTTTTTATGAAAATGCTTTAAAATCCTTTCAGGCTGCTTCAGCTATTATTCCTGACAGTTTAAAATCAATGAGCGCCATTGGAGAAACTTATTTGGCTTTAGGACAAAATGATAAAGCACTGGAGATTTTGAATAATATAGCTGCAAAATCCAATTCAAAGGAAGCCTCAGTCAGAGTTGCAAAAATACTTTTTGAATCCGGCCTTGGAATGATGCAAACCAACAATTTTGCAGCTGCCAGTGAAACGTTTAAGAAAGTTCTGAGTATTTCTTCACTTCCTACAACAGATCAGTATTACGAAACTTCTGCATATAACGAGGGGCTTGCACTTGCCAAAATTGCAGAAGATATGAGAAACAAAGATGATAAAAGTAACTACAAAGGAAAGTTTAGCGAGGCATTAACATATCTCGAGCCTTTGGCAGCGAACCTTACCAAACAAGATCTAGGAATACAGTTATACGAGCTTTTAGTATCTGTATATGCTAATTTAGGAATGAATGAAAAAGCACAGGACGCCTTGAAAAAAGAGCAGGAATTAAAAGGCAACAAGTAAAAAATAAATGGAACCACCCATTCAACAAACTTATCGATCAAATTCGGGACGATGGTTCTGGGGGATATTTATTTCCCTATTAGCAATAGCTATAATTTTTGCCGGTCTTAGTTTCTTATTTTTTGCCAAAGTTATTTCTCATTCTGACAGGTATCTTGAGGAAGAAAGAGGAAGTGGCAGCGGAAAAATCGCCGTAGTAGACCTTGATTTTACAATTTTATCTTCCGAATCTATTGTCAGACAATTCAAAAAATATAGTGAAGATAAATCTATAAAGGCGATAATCCTTAAGGTAAATACTCCAGGTGGGGGAGTTGCCGCTTCACAGGAAATGTATGAAGCGATAAGAAGAACGCGGGACAGTGGAAAGCCCGTTATTGTCTCCATTAGCTCTCTGGGGGCAAGCGGAGGATATTATGCATCATGCGGAGGCAGCATTATTGTTGCAGATCCGGGTTCTTTGGTTGGGAGTATAGGAGTAATAATTCAGCTGATGAATTTTAAAGAGCTCGCCGAAAAGCTTGGGATAAACGAAACTACAATAAAGAGCGGCGAACTTAAAGATGCAGGAAGTCCTTTCAGAGATTTGAATCAAAAAGATAAAGAATATTTTCAAGATATTGTTGATGATTCC
>JBBSDT010000106.1:0-9331 GCA_038240405.1 Ignavibacteria bacterium | reverse complement strand
CTCAAGAATTCAGTTATAAAGTTTTCCAGAGGCATAGTTTGCTGTCTGATTTTTTCAAGAAGGTTTTTCCTCCCTTTACTCCAGGTAGTCATTATAAAGTATATCAGTAAGCCCAATGCAAGAGGAACCCAGCCACCCTGCAAAATTTTCAGCATATTCGAGCCCCAGAAAGAAAGATCCACAATAAGGAAAAAAGATGTCAATAATATTGCAGTAGCAAGCGACCACTTCCACAGCTTTCGCATTGCAATATATGTTAAAATTGTTGTTATGACCATTGTGTTTGTAATTGCAATTCCATAGGCTCCGGCAAGGTTTCCTGAATTCTTAAAGGTAATGACCAGGAGAATTGTTGCCGCAAATAATAAAAGATTTACGCGAGGAATATAAATTTGTCCTCTTTCTTCTTCAGAAGTATGAATAATTTTCATCCTCGGAAAATAACCGAGCTGGACAGCCTGAAATGTTAACGAAAAGGCTCCGGAAATTATGGCCTGTGATGCTATAATAGTTGCCACTGCTGAAAGAAACACCAGGGGATATAAGAACCAATCCGGTGAAAGAAAAAAAAATGGGTTTACAATTGCAGCAGGGTTAGTCAATAACAGCGCGCCTTGCCCGAAATAATTTATTAACAGGCAGGGTAATGCTACAGTAAACCATGCCATTTGAATTGGTTTTTCACCGAAGTGCCCCAGGTCTGCATAGAGCGCTTCTCCACCCGTTACAACCAGAAATACTGCACCTAAAATAACAAATCCGTGAAACCCATTATCTTTGAAAAATTCAAATGCATAATAGGGATTTAATGCATTTAGAATTTCAGGTCTTTTTATTAGTGCAAAAAAACCAAGAATGGCAATTGTAATAAACCATATCAGAATCATAGGACCAAACAATTTGCCAACTTTACCTGTACCTTTTCTCTGCAAAAGGAAAAGCAGGCTGATTATAACAATAGTAATTGGTATTACATACGGTTCAAAAACCGGAGTTGCAATTTTGAGACCCTCAATAGCGCTCAGAACTGAAATTGCAGGCGTAATAGCTCCATCCCCGTAAAGCAGTGACGCTCCAAATAATCCCATACCGATTATTAAGAAATATTTCAGATTCTTTTTTGAGGGTTTGACTAATTCCATAAGCGCCAGAATTCCGCCTTCACCTTCATTATTTGCCTTAATGATAACAACATGATATTTCACTGTAACAACTATTATCAAGGACCAGACAATAAGCGAAAGTATTCCAAGTATATTCTGATAATCCAAAGATACAGCATGGTCTCCATAAAAACATTCGCGCATCGCATACAAGGGACTTGTACCTATGTCACCATATACCACACCCAGAGTGCTGAGCGCCAGCAAAGCAAGCTTTTTATGATTTGTCTTAGAATTCAGTGGTTAAATTTAAATTAATAAAATATGATTTTCAGAAATATTATTTACTGCTCATAACCCATTTCTTCATATTTATCCTTCGATGAATGTTAATAAAATTCATACTCTAAAACCAGCATCAGTATAATTGCAATTATAAGTATTATTATAGGACTTAGGATAATTGTTAATTCAAAATTTGAGTCATCAATTTTCATTATGGAAATTTTTTCTATCTATTCATCTTGCCTGATTTCCAATTGATTTTAAAACATCACTTTTTTAATCCTAAACCTGCAGCAATGTTTATTAACAATTGTCCACAGGTCGCTTATATTTCTCAGAATACTTCTTTGGTTGGAAATTTATCAGAATCCGGTTATTAAAGCTCCTTCCGGGTATATGCCAGATTGATTAGAATTCACACTTCGTTTTAACCATTAACTATGCCTGAAATTTTACTGCATTATTGAAGCATTTAAAACTTTTATTTTTTTCAAGTGTTTCAAAATGAAAAAATTGCTTTCAAAATGGAAGGATTGGACTTTTTCGATATCACGATGTGACGAGGGAATGAAGAAACAACGTTTGGTAAAATAGTTTATATAGTTTGTTGAATATATTTCTTAATTTAGCATGGTAATAAAAGATGAAAATGAAATTAATTGTATTAATATTCTTATTTGCCGGAGAAGTTTATTCACAGCCTGTTGAAGAATGGGTTCGAAGATATAACGGAACTGCTGATTCTTATGATATTGTTTCCAGAATGATTATTGATAAAAACAGCAATATTTATGTTTTTGGAAGCAGCAACTCATCAGGTTCACTTCTGGATTTTTTAATTGTAAAATACACATCTGAAGGAAATGTTATCTGGGTTCACACATATAATGGTGAAGGAAACAGTTTCGATCAGGTTAATTCTGCATGTCTCGATAATGTAAGCAATTGCTATGTAACAGGGTTTTCTACGGATTCAAACCTTCAATCAAATATTACCACTGCAAAATTCGATTCTTCCGGAGACTTACAATGGGTAAAGGTATTTAAGAAAGCAGGATACTCAAACAGTGCCGGTCAGGATATAGCATTGGATAATTCCGGAAACCTAATTATAAGCGGTTTTATGAAAATCCAAAATGGATATTTTGACATTGAAACAATAAAATATTCCTCCGATGGATATCAAATATGGGCTCAGACTTTTAACGGTGAAGGAAACGGGGATGATATTCCGGTTACTGTACAGGTTGATGAGTTTGACAACGCCTTAGTTGCGGGCAACACCAAATCCTTGACCGGTAATTTAGATATGATTGTCATTAAATACGATTCTTCGTCTTCATTAATATGGAAAAAAACCTTTAACGGCACTGCTAATTCTGATGATAGAATTACTTCGATGGCACTGGATAATGAAAATAATATTTATTTTTGTGGAAGCATTTATAATCTTTCAAGTTCTTTCGATTATTTTTATGCTAAACTCGATGTAAATGGAAACGTTCAGTGGTCAGGAAATTATAACGGGACGGGCAACAGCATAGATATTCCTTCTTCAATTAAACTGGATTCGGAAAATAATATTTACTGCACAGGATACAGCAGAAGTGGTATAAACACCGGGTCAGAAGATATTCTCACAATTAAGCTTTCTTCTGCAGGAGAAATGATCTGGACGAAGATTTATAATGGTGAGGCAAACGGAACTGACCAGAGCAACTCTATTGCAGTTGATAATACCGGGAATGTTTATATTGGCGGAGGTTCCGACAGGGGGAATTTTTATATAGATTATGCTCTTCTTAAATATGATTCTGCCTGAAACCTGGAGTGGGTTAAAAATTATTCACACTCAAATACGCCGGAAGATTTTATATATAATGTTGCATTGGACAATTCGAATAATGTCTATGTAACCGGAATCAGCTTTGATTCTGCTTACGATTTTGATTTTGCTACGATTAAATATTCTCAAATGGTAAATATTAAAAAAATATCTTCGGCAATCCCGGATAAATTTTTTCTTTCACAAAACTATCCGAACCCGTTCAACCCGAAGACAATTATCAATTATCAACTGTTAAGGTTTAGTGAAGTTTCATTAAAAGTTTATGATATTTTAGGAAATGAATTGGAAACACTGGTAAAGGAAAAGCAGAACGCGGGAATTTACCAGGTTGAATTTGACGGAAGCAATTACCCAAGCGGGGTTTATTTTTATAAATTAACATCGGGGAATTTTACGGACACAAAAAAAATGCTTTTGATTAAATAAGGATTATTTTCAGAATATGTTAGGAAATTTTGTTGAAAATGACTACTTTATCTAAGTGATACAAGACGCAAAAATATTATTTGTAATTTTATTTCTAATTTTAACCTCAGAGTTTTCCTTCGCTCACCACGCACACTTTATTACCAATAGATCCACCTCAGTTCCGGAAGCTCCTGATATTGTTGTAAAATCTGCAAATATACACACTGAGACAGATGGAAGCTTATTTTATATAAACAGTTTAAATACTTCTGAATGCTGCTGCTGTGTAAATGGAATATGTTTTCATGATGAGAATAAAGATGATTGTAGTTTAAATAAAAATATGATTAATGTTTCTTGTAAAAGTCATTGTGAATCGTCAAAACCCGAAAATAATAATTTGATAAATCAGAATGTAAAAATTCAGAATTTTTATAAAACATTTGTCAAGGCTTATTATTCAAATACCAAAGAAACAGAAAATAGCCTGCTGACTCAGCAACACCCAATAAAACAAAACACTCCGGTCTACATTTCTATTCACTCTTTTCTCATTTAGCATTTCATCAAGATAATTACGTCCATTCCGCAATTTTAAAGCTTAAAAAGTTTTAAAAAATAAGGGAGGAAGTTGACTCATTCCTTCAATAAGATTTTATTGAAAGAAGGACATAAGTTAAAATTATGCAACACCTAATTTGTATTTTTAGATAAATTTAATCTCAAAACAAATGCTCAGTAATAAAAACAATAAAATAGTTTTTTCTTTTTTGATTTTTTTAATTTTGGTTTCCTTAAATATTCTCTCAAGTGCGTGCAATAAAAGTGCGAAAGATGAAAAACAAAGTGAAGCAGGCAAAAAAGATACAACAATAAAGCAGATAGTATATACATGTCCGATGCATCCTGAAGTAAGATCTCTCAATAAAGACGACAAGTGTCCGAAATGCGGAATGAATCTCGTTGAAATGAAGGACGGCTCCATGAATGGCTCGCAGATGAAAATGCATTCGGATAAATATTCATTGAATATGACAACATATCCCCAAGATCTGAAAGCCGGAGAAGAAGTAACATTTAACTTCAGCTTAATGGACAATGAAACCAAGCAACCCGTTAAGGATTTGGAGATAGTACATGAAAAGATTTTTCATTTGATAATTGTCAGCAAAAACCTCGCTTATTTTAATCATATTCATCCTGAAAAGAATTCCGATGGGAGCTTATCAGTAAAGACAAAATTTGATAAGGGAGGAGATTACGTGTTGTTTGCTGATTTGAAACCCAAAGGAGAGAAGGCAAGTCAGGTCTTCAATATTCCGTTAATGGTTGGGGGTGATCCGCTGGAGAATATTCCTCTGACTCTGCGCAATACATTTGAAACTGATGGTTATAGCATTGTAATGACAACTAAACCAAAGGAATTAATTGCAAATAAATCAACCGAAATTATAGTTGATATAACCAAAAATGGAAAAGATGTAACCGATCTTAAAAATTATTTAGGTGCCTTAGGTCATATGGTAATAATAAGTGAAGATGCTGCAATGTACCTGCATGTTCATCCTATGGAAGCCCAGAAAAAAGATGATGGTCATAAAGATGAAGAAATGAAGGATATGAAAATGGATTCCAATAATGCAACGAAGAGCGGACCGACTGTAATTTTCCACACGAATTTTCCGAAACCGGGAATATACAAAGTCTTTGCACAGTTCAATCCAGGAGGTAAATTGATTACAACAAATTTTGTAATTAATGTTAAGTAAAATGAAATTCAAAATAAAAATATTTTCAGGTGTCTTTTTATTTTTGTTTGTATTGAATTCTAATGCACAGGATACCCTGAGCTATAGCAAATTATTAGGAGAAGCATTAAACAAAAAGCTTTTTCTAAAAAATGAACTTTTGAATATTGATATTGCAAGGGGTGAGTATTATAAAACTAATAATTTCTTTCCCAAATTTCCGGAAGCAGATGTTGAATATGAAACGGACAGGTTTTACAGCAACAAGGGTAATAAGCTTTTCAATTTAACTTTTTCTCAGGAAGTTGAAATAGCCGGTCAATTCTCTCTTCGAAATGATATTAGTAATTACAGGATCAAAAAATCGGAGTTTGAGTATCAAACAAAAAATTATGAAGTTACTTATAGTATAAAATCAATTTTAAATAATATCATTACTCTTCAATTAAAGCTGCAGATTGCTGATGAAGTTCACAAAATTAATGAAGAGCTTTTGTTTAATTCAGACAGACGGCTTAAGGCAAGTGATATTTCCGAACTGGATTATAATCTTGTAGTGATTGAGACAAACAATTCCCTTGTGAACTTAAATAAAACAGAAGCCGGACTAAAAAATGAAATTAGCGCTTTGAATGTATATTTGGGGTATGATCCGGGAAAGGTATTTTATGTAAATGCTGACACAGGCTATACTCCGGTGGATTTATCTCTTGAGAATTTGAAGAAAACCGCTTTGGAGAACAGAGCAGAGATAAAGGCAAAACAGTATGAAAGATCAGCCATTAACAGTGAAATATCGCTTTATAAAATTGAAAACTTTCCCAGCCTGAAATTAACCGTTGGTTATTCTAACGGTACTACTATAATTCCCGGTGATGATATTATCGGAGAGCACAATATTATAAGGATTCAGGATATAGATAAAAATTTGAAATTTGGAGTCGGGTTTAGTATTCCTTTGCCCTTTAACGGTTTATATAACTACAATCAGGGTAACATTCAGGTAGCAGAAGTAAGGAATAAAATCATAAACAATGAAATAGAGTTGCTTCAAAAAGAAATTAACTTTGAGGTTATAAGCGCTTATAATAAATGGCAGAGTTCCAAAAATAACATTGAGCATCTTCAAAGAAATAACAGGGTTATCGAAAATACTTTAGAGCTTCTAAGGAGAGGTTATGAAAAAGGAGAAATTAGCTTAATTAATTATCTTACTGAGAAACAAAAACTATATGATTTAAAGCAAAATTATATTGATGTTCTCTCTGAATATAACCAGTCCGTTATTGAATTGGAAAAAGCGGCTCAAACTAAAATTAAATAACATGAGTACGAATTCGATTAAAAAAATTATTTTTATAAGTATAGTCTTTTTTTGTATATATCTGTCATTGGCATATTCGCAGGAAGGAGTAAATACCGGCCAAATGCCCTATGCAGAAGCCTCTACAAATAACTTTGAAGTTTTGATTACCTATGATAATATAGAACTTAATAAGGAATCAAAATTAACATTCTATATTTCTGATTATAAAACTAATGTACCGGTAGAAAATGCAAAATTAGAAGTTGATATTAGCGGAATTGATAACTCTAAAATCCACATTCAGCCTTCTGTGGATCCCGGGATTTATGAGATTTCAGCAGAATTTCCTGAAATAAGAAAATATAACTTTTTAATAAACATTACGAGCGGTGAAACAAGCGATTTAATTGCAATTAACGATGTGGATCTGGGAAAAAGAGAAGATGTAGCAGTCACGGATAAAAAATCAAATTCATTTGTAACAATAATCCGTGAGAATTTTTTATTTATAATTGTCACGATAGTTATTATAATATTAGTTGCTTTTGTTTTCTATAAAATAGGAATAAGCAAAAGGTCTTCCGGAAGTTTAAATAGTAACAACAAAAATAAATCAGAGGATATTACGCTATGAAAAACAAAATAATAATAACATTAACCATTATATATCTGTCATTCTCTTTGGTACTTATTAATACAAAAACAGAAGGGCACGAAGGACATGATGATGCGCGTCCATCGAATAACGGAGCGCCTCTCGGAGATCCTTTCTTTGTTTCAAAAGAAACGCAATTCATCCTGGGAATTGAAACTGTGATTGCAGAGAAAAGGCATCTTAATTTTACCATTAATTCTACAGGTAAACTTGCACCCACAGCAAAGGGTAAAGCAGAGATTTTCAGTCCGCTTCCGGGTAAAATCACTCAACGTTCAATACCGGTTGTAGGCATGAATGTTAATATCGGAGCCACACTGCTAAGGCTGGAGCAAACTCTTGACGTTCAAAGTAAGTTGAGCGTTGCCGGTGAAAAATTTAAAGCCGAGGCTGAATACGAACAGGCTGCAAAAGACTATGAACGTTTTAAAGAACTGGAAGGAGTTACTGCACAAAAGGAGCTTTTAGCGGCAGAAATCAGACTTAGCGCAGCTGAAAAAACTTTAAACTATTACGAGTCTGTTCTGCAGGGAAAAAATAATCTGAATAACTATTTTCCAATTACATCTCCGATTTCCGGGATAGTAGTTGAATCAAATGTATCTATAGGACAACAGATAGAGACGACCAAGAAACTATTTACGATTGTTAATATAAATACTCTCTGGGTGGAAGCTGAAATTTATGAAACTGATATTTCAAAGCTTCAGAATATTTCGAATGCGACTGTAACTGCACAAACTTATCCCGATGAATATTTCGATGCGAGGTTAGTAGATATTGGAAATGTAGTTGACGATATAACTAGAACAGTAAAAGTAGTTTTTGAAGTTAAGAACAGGGACAGATTATTAAAAGTCGGGATGTTCGCAAATATTGTTATTAATATTAACACATATGACGAGACTGAGGTTTTGACAGTTCCTAAGGAATCTATAGTAGATATCGGGGGGAAGGACGTTGTATTTATTCATACAAAAGCTCAGACTTTCAAAGGAGTTGAGGTGATTAAAGGAAGAACAGACGGAAGATATGTTGAAATCTTAAATGGACTAAAGGACGGAGCAAGAGTTGTAACAACAGGAAATTATCAATTGAGAGCAAGCGTGAAATAGATTTTGTCATAAAGAATGTATTATAACATTTGTAAAATATTAACAAAGAAAAAATTGTTTATTAACTTAAAAAATTCTAAAATCATGAAAACACTACAAAAGGTCGTAATAGTTATTGCTTTAATTACCTTATTCTATTCCTGCCAGTCCGGTACAAATCAAACCCTTAGCAACAAGGAAGCGAGAAGAGAAATTATGGACACAATTTCTAACAATCACGAAATGATGACTGAAATGATGGGATCGATGATGAGTAGCAAAAATGCTAAAATGATGATGCAGGAAAATGACAAAATGATGATGATGATGTCGGAGAACAAAGATGCTATGGGAAAAATGATGAAAAATAATCCTGATATGATGCAGCATATGATGTCAGGTATGATGGAATCAGCTAAGGGAGATTCCAGCAAGATGAACGGTATGTGCAGAGTTATGATGGAATCAGCAAAAGGAGATTCGACCATGATGTCCGGAATGTGTAAAACGATGATGATGAATCCACAAATGATGGACATGATGCAAAAGATGATGGGAGGAAAGATGGATATGAATAAGATGGAAGGTATGAAAAAAATGGAGGGAATGGATAACATGGAAGGTATGAAAAATAAAAAATAAGATGAAGAAAATTGAAAAATTAATATGATCTTTCAAATCTTTAAATAGAAAGGAGTGAAATATGTTTCACGGAATGGATGGAAGTGGTGTAATGGGATTAGGTTGGATATTTTGGATAATAATACTAGTGGTATGTCAACTTGATATTGTCGTATAATAATTGTATTTTTATCATAAAAAACACTATGATAAAATACAAAATCACATTAAGTAAATCAGAGTATGATCAACTAACAGCTAT
>JBBSDT010000105.1:0-9378 GCA_038240405.1 Ignavibacteria bacterium | reverse complement strand
TCTCCGGGATATAATTGTCTTTTGTATCTGAAGCTTTCTCGGGATTTACTGTTAATAGTGTTGAAGGTATAAATCCCTCCTTAAGAATACTGTCAATTGAAATTCTTTCAATGGAAATGTGGCCGATACCTTCCGTATGAGTGCCGTTACAATGAGGAATGATCTTATATTCTTCGAAATTACATCCGCCGCCGCGCCTTGTATCTCCAATGAAATTTCCGGATTTATAAGCCTTCGCAGAGGCTTTATCAACATCATAAGTATTAGGCTGCGGACCATTGAATATCAGGGGAATTGAAATGTCAGACGGATGAGCGGTATCACAACAATATTGTTTTTGATTTATCTCAAAATTGATTTTCATAGACTACTTTTTTTTACTTTCGTCAATAAAGAGCTGAGGTATTTTCAGGTCAAATTTACAATGCTTGTTCAACTGCTTTATAGTGTATGCACAAAGTTCGGGAGAATATATTTCATCATGCATGTGCATAATAAAGTATATAGTTTCCAATCCCGAGTTAAGCCAGTGTTTAATTCTTAAGACCCAGTCATCGATCCGAGTATAGTCCGTCGGATGGAGGCTATTTCCTACAAAGCGGATGAATGCCGTAGGAGTGGAAAGCCTCATATGAATTACGTCGCGTCTGCCTGCTGCATCTGTTATTACAAACCCAATTTTATTTTTATTAAGCATTTGATAAGTTTTGTCGCTGATTAGCGTGTCGCTGAACCATTCTTTATGGCGAAGTTCAAGACAGACCTCAGGTTTTTTGGGAAGACTTTCTAAATAATTTTCAAGTGTCTCAAAATTTTTCGGAGGAAAATTCGGAGGCATCTGAAGAAAACAAATTCCGAGATTCTCTTCGAAATTATTTATGGAATTATAAAAATCTTTCGTAATGTTTTCACAGTCTTTTAACCTTTTCATATGGCTTATCACCTGATAAAACTTTGGACAAAATTTAAAATCATTTTCAGCTCCGGATTTCCATTCCTTTATAGTTGATTCATTGTATATTCTGTAGTGGGTAGTATTTAATTCAATACAATTGAATTGAGGCATGTAATTTTTTCTGAAATCTTTTTCTTTTGTTTTAGGAGGATATAATTTACCAACCCATTCCTTGATACCCCATTTAGCACAGCCTACAAACACTTTTTGCGTTTTATTCTTGCTTTTCTTTAAAGTTTTAAGGAGTTTATCAGTATCCGGATGATCATCGGGTAAAGTAAAATCAACCTTACTTAAATCTTCAACCTTTCCAAAGTCCATAATTATAATTTTATTTTTCTTAATGTTGGGGAAGTTAAAGCAACGACTGAGACAATTAAAAGCGTCATTGTTCCCCCAAAGATTACTGACGGAACTGTTCCCAGTAATCTTGCAGTTACTCCGGATTCAAATCCGCCAATTTCATTTGAGGAACCGATAAAGATGCTGTTAACTGCTGAAACTCTTCCTTTCATATTATCAGGAGTCATCAGTTGTATAAAAGTAGCCCGAATCACCACGCTAACACTGTCAAATCCTCCGCTCAATGCAAGTATGAATAAAGACAAAAAAAAGTTTTTTGATATTCCGAAAATTATTATACAAACACCGAATCCAAAAATGCTTATCATTAAATTTCTTCCGGCATTTTTTGTAAAGGGTCTGCGCGTCATATAAATTGCCATTATAACAGCTCCAATAGAAGGAGCAGCTCTGAGCAATCCAAGCCCCTGCGGTCCGACAAATAAAATTTCACCCGCGAAGATCGGCAGCAATGCAACTGCTCCTCCAAAAAGAACTGCAAACAAGTCCAAAGAAATTGCACCCAGGATTATTTTTCTTTTGAAAACAAATTTAAGGCCGGCAGTTAATCTTTCTTTCAGGGACTGTACTCCTGAAATCTGGGGGATGGGTTTCTTTTTTATAGTAAAGATCAGAATAATAGATATTATCCAGAATGTTACAATTGTCAAATAAGTATTGGTCGGACCAATGTACCCGTATAGCAAGCCGCCGATTGCCGGACCGGTTACCGCTCCGGTTTGCCAGGTCGTTGTATTCCATGTTATAGCATTCGGTAAAATTTCCTTTGGAACAAGCTGGGATACAAAAGCGAAAAATGACGGAGCAGAAAATCCCCGTCCTATTCCGCTGAGAAAAATCGCCGAATACATTGCAATCACTTTATTAAATGTGAGAAATTTTACAGAGTCTGTTGAAATTATCAAAAGCAAAAAAGAACAAAATGTCATCAGGAAAACCGAAGAGATTACTATCTTTTTTCTGTCATTAGAATCCGTTATATGTCCTGCGAACAGTAAAACACATATCGAGGGAACTGCTTCTGCTAATCCAATCAAACCCAGCGACAGAGGATCTTTGGTGATCTCATAAATCTGCCATCCTACAATAACTGCCTGGATCTGAGCGGCAATAGTAATACATAATCTTGCAATATTAAAATTTCTGAACTCCGGAAATTTCAGCGCTGCATATGGATCATGCTTTTTTATTGAATTGTAAGAATTATTTTCGTCGCTCAAATAAAATTTTGCATACAATCTGCTTTATTAAGATAGATTTTTCAAGATTGTATTTTGTCGCTGTTTATCTGTTTTGAAACATTAAAGTGCTTCTTTTGAACAATTGTTACTGATAAAATATTGAGAATACAGAGAAGACAATAGATGTTTTAATTGAATTTCAAATCTAAAAATAATTTTTAATCTTACATACAATTCTCTAATTCTCAAAACTCTTGTATGCCAACTAAATATGTCTATTACTTCGGTTCGGGCAATGCTGAAGGAGATTCCGGTATGAAGTCATTACTGGGAGGCAAAGGCGCAAACCTTGCCGAGATGACAAATATAAAGTTACCTGTTCCACCGGGATTTACGATTACTACAGACGTATGTAATTACTATTACTCTCACAAAAAAAAATATCCGGGTGAATTAAAAAAGGAAGTTGAAGCTGCCCTTAAAAGAGTAGAGATTGATATGGATTGCAAATTCGGTGACAATAAAAACCCTCTTTTATTAAGTGTCCGCTCCGGAGCAAGAGCGTCGATGCCGGGCATGATGGATACAGTTTTGAATCTTGGCTTAAATGACAGGTCGGTAGCAGGACTAATAGAAAAAACCGGTAACCCGAGATTTGTATATGATTCATACCGGAGATTTGTGCAAATGTATGGAGACGTCGTAATGGACTTGAAGCCGAAGGATAAAAATCAAATAGATCCGTTTGAAGAAATCATCGAGAAAAAGAAAAAGGAAAGAAATATTAAGAATGATATTGATTTCAAAAGTGAAGACTTACAGGATCTCGTAAATGAGTTCAAGCAGGCAATCAAAAAAGAAACGGGAGAAGATTTTCCTGATGACCCGATGGAGCAATTATGGGGAGCAATTGGCGCCGTATTCCGTTCCTGGATGAATGATAGAGCGATTGTTTACAGAAAATTGAATAACATTCCTGTTGAATGGGGGACAGCAGTAAATATTCAGGCAATGGTCTTTGGCAATTTAGGGGAAACTTCAGGGACTGGTGTTGCTTTTACAAGAAATCCCTCAAACGGAGAGAATGAATTTTATGGTGAATATCTGATGAACGCTCAGGGTGAGGATGTTGTCGCAGGAATAAGAACTCCACTGCCAATCTCCGACCTTAAATTAGCAAAACCAAAAATTTATAAACAGCTTGGGGATGTCAGGAAAAATCTTGAACGGCATTACAGGGATATGATGGATATAGAATTTACAATACAGGAAGAAAAGTTGTACATGCTCCAGTGCAGGGTAGGCAAAAGAACAGGATATGCGTCCGTGAAGATTGCCGTAGATATGGTTAGAGAAAAAATGATTAAGGAAAAAGAAGCTGTCGGAAGAGTTGAGCCAGAACAATTAAACCAGCTTTTGCGACCTATTTTCGGTACGAAAGAAAAGGAAGAAGCTATATTCAGGCAGGGAAGACTCCTGGCAAAAGGTCTTAATGCGGGTCCTGGTGCAGCAGCAGGAAAGGTTTATTTCAATTCTTATGATGCTGTTAATGCAAATGCAAGAGGGGAGAAAGTTATTCTCGTAAGAATCGAAACCTCGCCTGAAGATATCAGGGGAATGAATGCTGCAGAAGGAATTTTAACTTCAAGAGGCGGGATGACATCTCACGCCGCACTTGTTGCGAGACAAATGGGAAAAGTGTGTGTTGCCGGCTGCGGAAATTTAGAGATTGATTACTTATTAAAGACAATAAAAGTTGAAGGAAAAACTCTTTTGGTAAAAGAAGGCGATTACATTTCAATAGACGGTTCTACCGGCGAAGTAATTACCGGTAAGCTGCAGGCCAAACCATCAGAGATATTACAGGTTTTGATTGATAAGACTTTGAAGCCAAAAGATTCAAAGCCTTATTATTATTATTCGGTATTTATGGAGTGGGTGGATAAGTTCAGAAAATTAAAAATCAGGACCAATGCTGACCAGCCTGACCAGTGTGAAAATGCGATAGCTTTCGGTGCTGAAGGGATCGGGCTTTGCAGGACTGAACATATGTTCTTCGGTGGCGACAGGATTGATGCTGTACGTGAAATGATCCTTGCTTATAAAGAAGAAGGCAGAAGACGGGCATTAGATAAGATCCTTCCTTACCAGAGAAAAGATTTTGTTGAAATTTTCAAAGTAATGAACGGCCTTCCCGTAACAATAAGAACACTTGATCCCCCTTTGCATGAATTCCTTCCTCATACCGAAATTGAAATCAAGAAGCTTGCTGATCTGATTGGAACAAATCTGGAAGAGATTACTTACAAGATTCATTCTCTGAATGAATTTAATCCAATGCTTGGACACCGTGGATGCCGTCTTGCAATATCTTTTCCGGAAATAACAGAAATGCAGGCAAGGGCTATTTTTGAAGCTGCGGCAATTGTTCAGAAGCAGGGTACTAAAGTAGAGCCTGAGATCATGATTCCGTTAATAAGTGGTGAAAAAGAATTTATTGCCCAGGAAAAAATTATAAGAGCAGTTGCCGGAGAAGTCATGAAAGAAAAAAATGTAAATATCAAATACAAAGTTGGAACAATGATTGAAATCCCAAGAGCTGCCCTGGTTGCGGATAAGATTGCAAAATATGCTGAATTTTTTTCATTTGGTACAAATGATCTGACGCAAATGACTTACGGGCTCTCAAGAGACGATGCAGGATCTTTTCTGCCGAATTACTTAGATAAAGATATCCTGAAACGCGATCCTTTTGAATCAATTGATACGGAAGGTGTGGGAGTCCTGATGTCTCTTGCAGTAAAGAAGGGAAGAGAAGTAAAACCGAATTTAAAAATTGGCATCTGCGGTGAACACGGAGGAGAGCCTGATTCGATAAAGTTTTGCAGCGAGCTTGGCCTGGATTACGTCAGCTGCTCTCCATTCAGAGTCCCTGTGGCAAGATTAGCTGCCGCCAGGGCAGAGCTGAATAAAAACAGCAATTGAAAATATTTTCCTAATACTGTTGATATAATATTACTTTTTGATTTAAAATATTATGATACCCATCAATATCTCCGATTTTGAATTTCTTGCACGGGAAAAACTTACTCAATTGGCTTATGATTATTATTCCGGAGGTGCGCATGATGAAATAACTTTAAGAGAAAATTGCGATGCCTATAAAAGAATTTTTTTGAAATACAGGGTTTTGATTGATGTTAGCCATCGTGATCTTTCTACTGTAGTTCTTGGAAATAAAATTTCAATGCCTGTAATGATAGCTCCAACGGCATTTCATTGCCTTGCCCACACGGAGGGAGAGCTTGCCACTGCAAGAGCAGCAGGTGATGCAGGCACTATAATGATTTTAAGCACATTTTCCAACAGTGATGTCGAAGAGGTTGTAAAATCTTCTTCACAACCGGTCTGGTTCCAGTTTTATGTATTTAAAGACAGGGAAGTTTCAAAGGCGTTGATCAGGCGCGTAGAAAATGCAGGATGCAAAGCGATAGTTTTGACCGTGGATGCTCCGTATTTGGGAACACGCGAAAAAGATGTACGAAATTCATTTAAATTACCCGAAGGCATTTTAATTAAAAATTTAATCCCCGCTTCAAAAGAAAAATTGCCCGGCTCAAAAGATTCCGCATTAGCCGGATATGTTGCTGATTATCTTGACCCTTCAATTAACTGGAAAGATATTGAGTGGATCAGATCTGTTACAAACTTACCGTTACTCATTAAAGGCATCGCCTGTGCGGAAGATGCATTGCTGGCGCTCGAATCCGGTGCAAATGGTATTGTTGTTTCAAATCACGGGGGCCGCCAACTTGACACCTGCCGTGCAACAATAGATGTTTTACCTGAAGTAGTTGAGGCGCTTCAGGGAAGGATGGAGATTTTAATTGATGGAGGTATCAGAAGAGGAACAGACATTTTAAAAGCAGTTGCAATGGGAGCAAGTGCTGTATTGGTAGGAAGGCCCGTAATCTGGGGACTTGCTGTTAATGGACAAGAGGGCGTTAAGTCCGTACTTGATATTTTAAGAACCGAGCTGGATCTTGCCATGGCTTTATGCGGGTGCACTTCTATAAAGAATATTAATGGAAGCTTGATCGTCAGGTAATTACTTAACTTCAATTTATTTTTACTTATTTTTCCATCCATCTAACATCTTGTAATTTAGTTTCCTTATACTTAATAACTTTTTAAAAACAATTCTCCGGTTTGACAGTATACTTCAGCACGTTCTTGTTTTACAAATTTCATTTTTTTAATCATTCGATTTAATTAAAATGGCAACTAATGAACCGTTCTATACTTATATTGATCTGTTTCCTTTATGGCGGAGTGTGCCACTCGCAGGATGCTCCCGATTCATTGAAAATTAATAGTATCAGAGATACTTTAAATCCTGTTAATCCAATAGATACTACCCGGCAGGCGGCTTCCGACATAGATGCTCCTATAGATTATTCATCGAAGGACTCTTTGATTTATGATATAAAAAACAACAAAGTATTTTTATATAATGATGCCAAACTGGTTTATAAAGACTTAAAGCTCAATGCAGGCAGAATTAATGTAGATCAGCAAACAGAAATTCTTGAAGCCTATGGAGTCCCGGATACCACAAGAGCGGGAAAGTTTGTTCAGAACCCACTTATGTACCAGGGAAATGAGAAGTACGAGGGAGCAAAGCTTACTTATAATTTTAAGACTCAACAGGGAAGCGTCTCGATGGGATTCAGTGAAGCGGAAGTTGGATATTATTTCGGAGAGAAAATTAAAAAGGTAACCAGCGAAGTCCTTTTTATTAAGAATGGAATTTATACAACTTCAACTGACAGGGAAGATCCCGAATATTATTTCCTTTCTCCTAAAATGAAAGTTATTCCAAATGATAAAGTAATAGCACAATCGGTATTTCTTTACATCGAAGGCGTACCTGTTTTTTGGCTTCCATTCGGAGTCTTTCCAAACCGGTCGGGCAGGTCATCAGGGCTGATTCCTCCGACATTTGGTGACGACGGAACTTACGGGAAATATATTTCAAGGCTTGGTTATTTTTGGGCTATAAATGATTACACAGATCTTGCTCTGACAGGTAGCTACTATACTAAAGGGAGATATGAGGTTTACGGAAGATTCCGGTATGCTTCAAAATATAATTTTACCGGAAGCCTCGATGGTGGATATTCGAGAATAAGATTAGGGGAAAGTACCGATATAGGAACAGACCGTTCAGATGAATGGGAAATGAATCTGTATCATAACCAGCAGATAAATCCTACAACCCGGCTGGATGCCACATTAACATTTACCAGCGGTAAAAATTATTATAGCGTTTCCACCAATTCTTTATCCGAATTGTTGCGCCAGAATATTTTATCGAATGTAACTTTTTCCAAGACCTGGGAAGGAAAACCTTTTGCCTTTAACCTGAATTACTTCAGAGACCAGAATTTGCTGAACGGAGATGTTTTAGAACGCATACCTCTGGTTAATTTTTCAATTTCACAAACTTATCCTTTTGAATCAAAATATTCGAATTCATTCAATAAGAAACTTTATGAATATTTATCTTACTCATACAACGGAAGCTTCTTGAACCGTAGGATAAAAGCAACGGTAAAGAACGACATTAACTTAGACAGCACCTACAAGGATTTACGATCCGGAATAAGCCACTTTCTTAATCTGGGACTTTCACCAAAGTTTGATTTGTTCACATTGATCCCCTTTTTTAATTACAATGAAATATGGTATAATAAATACATAACGAGAAGTGTTAATCCGTTAAACAATTTGCCAATTACTACTGATGTTAATGCTATAAAGACATTAAGATATTTTAATACCGGAGTTGGCTTTTCAACAAGGTTTATCGGGATTTTTACACCGCACATATTCGGTATTACAGGAATCCGACATACGATTACCCCTTCAATTTCTTATAACTACCGTCCTGATTTTTCAGATCCAAAATGGGGTTATTATAAAACTTATACAGATACCTCTGGACAAATTATTAAGTACTCGATATTTGAAAAAGAAGTCTTCGGCAGCGCACCTGCCGGAGAGTCTCAATCACTTGCATTTTCAATAGGTAACTTATTTGAGATGAAAACCCGGCTCAATGATACTATCGAGAATAAATTTCAACTTTTTAATATTGATGCTTCAATTAATTATAATTTTGCAGCGGACTCTTTACGATTTTCAGAGTTGTCAACATCGTTTAGAACAAATATAGGAAATTTTCTGAATATTTCCGGAGGAGCATCCTTCAATCTTTATAAATATGATTTTAGCGACAGCACAAGAATTAATAAATTTCTTATAAACACGGATCACAAGCTTGCCGACCTTACCAGCTTTAATATCAGCATGTCGACTTCTTTTAATTTTGGATTAACTAATAAAAAAATTCAGACGGTGAATCCAACAGATACATTAACAAAGAAGAGCGATTATAAAGACATTAGAACCGAAAAAATTGATGAAGTTGCTTTTAATATACCTCTCAGCGGAGGATTGGGATTTAACTACGCTGAATCCAGAGTTACACCTTTTAATACATTCCGGTCATCTAATTTATCCGGAAATATAGCTTTTAACCTGACTGAAAAATGGAGATTTACTTTCTCTACAAGCTATGATATTCTTAACAGGCAAATTGTAGCTCCTTATATAACCGCTTACCGGGATCTGAATTCATGGGAAATGAATTTTAACTGGTACCCGACAGGAAGCTACAGGGGATTCTCACTTGAAATCAGAATAAAAGCCCCTCAGCTCAGAGATATTAAAATTACAAAGCAGACTAATTCCCGCGGAGTTTTCAATTGAATATACAAAAATATTCAGGTGCCGGAAATAAGTTCATAGTGATTG
>JBBSDT010000104.1:0-9391 GCA_038240405.1 Ignavibacteria bacterium | reverse complement strand
TCGCTGTAAATCAAAAGAGAGCTGGCTTCGGCATTCATAAGCTTCTTGCAGCTTTCCATAATTTCGTTTAATAGTACATCAAGACTTTTTATTTCTGAAATACTCTGGGAAATTTCCTGCAGATAGTTCATCTCTTTGATTATGTCTTCAAGCTCTTCTAATTGAGGTGTGTGATTTTCCATATTCATTATTGAATAAAATAAGAATTTATTTTTCCGATAAACATTCACTTTTTCAATTTTATTTGCTATGGGTAATTTATAAATTAGAAATACATGGACCCGACAATAAAGAAAAGATTACTTCAGACAGGCGCAGCTTTGCTGGTTGTTTTACTAGCCGGGACTTTCGGTTATTATCTGATCACCGGTGGTACTTATGATCTTTTTACCTGCTTTTACATGACTGTGATAACTATAACTACAATTGGATTTGATGAAATTATAGGGGTAAAAAATTTCACAGGTGGAAGAGTTTTCACTGTATTCCTTGCGTTTGCAGGTATAGGTATGTTAACTTATTTTGTATCATCAATTTCTGCAATAATAATAGAAGGGCATTTAAAAGAATCATACATAAGAAGAAAAATGGAAAAAACTATCAGCAAATATCACGACCACTACATAATATGCGGTGTAGGCACTCATTCACTGCACCTCATTGATGAACTTGTACGAACAGAAAGAGAAAGCGTATTTATTGAAATAAATTCCAATGTCATAAGGCAGGTAATGAAAAAATATCCAATGCAGAAATATGTTGAAGGTGATGCCACCCACGATGACATTTTATTAAAAGCCGGCGTTGAAAGAGCAAAGGGACTTTTTGCCTCAACGAGCGATGATAATCTTAACCTGGTGATCTGTCTTTCGGCGCGGCGGTTAAATCATAAGTTGAAAATTGTTTCTATATGTATCAACCCTACCAACCAGGATAAAATTAAGATAGCAGGAGCTGACAGTGTTGTATCTCCTAATTTTCTTGGAGGGATGAGAATGGCTTCTGAAATGCTCAGACCAAATGTTACAAATGTTCTTGACCTCATGCTTCGCGATACAGATAGGAATTTCCGCTTTGACGAAGTTAGTTTACCTGAAAATTGTGTGGGAAAAAAAATGGGAGCGCTCAAACTAAATGAATTTAAGGATACATTAATTATAGCTGTCAGCTCAAAAGGGGAAATGATATTTAAACCCTCTGACGATTATGAAATAAAACAGGGAGATTCTCTTATAGTCATGACAACTCCAAAAGAGAGATTGAAGCTTGAGAATATTGAAGTGTGATTTGGTATTTGTATTGGGTATAGAGTATTGTGTATTGAGTATAGTGTATTGGGTATAGTGAATCGGGTATCGGGTATAGTGGATTAGGTATAGTGTATTGTGTATAGTGTATCGGGTATAGTGAATTAGCAAAGATATTTTATGCAATATATAAATGGGTATACAGGAATCCCGAAGGGATGACATTTTTATAGCTCTATTAGAATAATTAATTAACCCCGAAAGGGTGTCATTTTTATAGATTCATTAGGATATTGAACTAACTCCAAAGGGGTGAAATAATTATATCATTTTCGGAATTATCTTTCCTGCATCTTTAAGAAAAGCACAGAATATAATCCTTCTTTTTAAGACTTAAATTTATTTAACACTATGAAAGATTTTATTGGATTGATTATAGGTTTAGTAGTTTTTTTTATACTGTACTATTTTTTTTCACTATTCTTTTTAAAATCGGCAAGTTTTTCGTAAGAATTATTACATCTAATAGGTACCCTTCCGAGGATCCAGATAATAAACAAATTAGTAATACTGTAGGAGCAGGGCTCCTTATACTTTTTATTTTGTTTATAATATATGTTGTTTTAAAAAACTATATATTTTAAAAATTACTGTCATTTCTATTGAGTTATCACAAATCCGATAGGTTTTATAGACTATTATTAACGATTGATTCTATAATTATTTCATCCCTTTGGGATTAATAAAGCATTAACGGCTCATTCTATAATGTAATATTGCTTCGGGATTATATTTCATTGACGGTTTTATTTTATCAAAAAATTATAAAACCTGCTTAATGGATTCCCGCTCGCCTCGCTGATCTTGGCGAAGCGGGCCAAAAGATCGCGGGAATGACAAACTTTTTTTTTGAAATTTCGAATTATCAATTAAACTTATTTCCTGCTTCCTCTGCTACCTCTGCTTCTTCTGGTTCCTCTGCTCATTGCTTAAACTTTACTTCATAATTACCATTTAATTTATCAATCATTAAACGTATTTTCATTTTTTAGAATAATTTCTGTAACTTGAACTCAAAAGAAGTCAGAGAATCGTTTTTAAATTTCTTCAGTGAAAGGCAGCATAAGATTGTTCCTTCGTCTTCTGTCGTTCCCTATAATGATCCTACATTATTGTTTACAAATGCCGGTATGAACCAGTTCAAAGATGTTTTTCTCGGAACAGGCGCCCGAGATTACAAACGGGCTGCAGATACACAGAAATGCATCCGTGCCGGCGGTAAGCATAATGACCTTGAAGAAGTTGGCATGGACGGATATCACCACACTTTTTTTGAGATGCTTGGTAACTGGTCTTTCGGCGACTATTACAAAAAAGAAGCTATAATATGGGCATGGGATTTACTTACAAATATCTGGAAGCTTCCTAAACATAAATTATGGGTTACAGTTTTTGAAACGGATGATGATGCATTTAATATATGGAAAGATGAAACCGATATTGATCCTGCGCATATCTTAAGATTCGGGGAAAAAGATAATTTCTGGGAAATGGGCGAGACCGGTCCCTGCGGACCCTGCTCTGAAATACATTTTGATTTTTCAGCGAATGGCTGCAAACCTGAAGATGTTAATGCCGGTATTGAAGAGGTAGTTGAAATCTGGAATCTTGTTTTTATTCAGTATAACCGGAAGAAAGACCGTGAGCTTGTGCCTCTTCCGAAAAAGCATGTTGATACAGGAATGGGCTTTGAAAGAATTGTTCGAGTGCTTCAAAATAAAAAATCTAATTATGAAACCGATATTTTTTCACCGCTTATAGAAAAAATAATTTATCTTACAAATAAAGAATATAAAGGCGACAATACTTCTTCCATTAATGCAATTGCCGATCACATCAGAACTTTGACTTTTGCTATAAGCGACGGGGCAATCCCTTCAAATGAAGGCAGAGGATATGTTCTCAGAAGGATTCTCCGCAGGGCATCCCGCCTGGCAAGAAAGCTTGATTATCATAAGCCGATTCTTTTTCAGCTTGTTGATACTGTCGTAGAAAATTCCGGAGAAGTATTTCCTGAAATTATTGAAAAAAAAGATTTTGCAAAAGAAGTTATTAAGGCAGAAGAGGAAAGTTTTAACATTACTTTAGACAGAGGCATAAAGCTTTTTAATGAAGTTGCAGACTCTTTAAAAGATACAAGGATATTTCCGGGAGATGAAGCCTTTAAATTATATGATACATTTGGATTCCCGCTGGATCTGACTGAAGTAATGGCAAGAGAAAAAGGTCTGAAAGTTGATTTGCTTAAGTTTGATGAGGATATGGAAAAGCAAAAGCAGAGAGGAAAGACCTCAAGGAAAGAATTTTCTCATGAAGTCGAAAACTTGGAACAATCATTAAAGAATATTTTTGATTTCAGATATGACCCCTACAACGTAAGCGAAGAAGGAATTAAAACCAGACTGCATATTCCTGATCCTCAGAAAAATATTATAGCTCTGGAAATAAATCCATTCTATTCTGAATCAGGAGGGCAAATTAGTGATACCGGAAAATTAATTTTTAATTCGGGAGAGGAATTAAGAGTAATTGATTCAAAAAAAGATTACGTTTTAATAGAAGGTTCTTCCCTAGCGCTCCCTTATTTATTAAAAAAAGTTAACGAAGTCTCAAAAGAAATTGCAAAAATTGATTATGAAAGACGATATGCAATTGACGGTAATCATTCCGCTACACACCTTTTACATGAAGCATTACGAAGAGTTCTCGGAAATCACGTTAAACAGTTAGGCTCGCTCGTTCATAATGAATACTTAAGATTCGACTTTCCTCACTTCCATAAAGTTGAGGATAATCAATTAAAAGAGATTGAAGAATTAGTAAATTCTAAAATACAGGAAAGGATCGAAATAGTAACAGATGTTGATATATCAGTTGACGAAGCAAATAAGATCCCCAATGTTAAAAAGTTCTTCGACGAAAAGTATGGAGATAAGGTCAGAGTGGTGCATATTGATGATGCCTTCAGCATTGAATTCTGCGGCGGAACTCATGTCAGGAACACAAGCGAGATAGGCTTATTTAAAATTACAAAAGAAGAAAGCATTGCAGCAGGCACAAGAAGGATATTTGCACGCACGGGAAGAGGTATAGTTGTCTTATTAGAAGAAAGAATTTCAGATATTGAACATATTTTGAAAGAGCTTCCGGAAAAGTATACTGAAAGTTTTAAATCCGGAATTAAGGAGTTTAGAAATAGTTTTCAAAAAACCGATTTTAAAGATATAAGGTTAATGGAAAAGTTAATCCGCTACCAGGATTCAACATTCTCTTCATTGAACGAGTTAAGAGAAAAATATCTTGAAGAGAAGAAGCAAATAGAAAAGGAGCTGCTTAAGCAAAACCTTTCCAAAGTTTTTGAGAAGTTAGACGAGGTTATTAACAAACCAAATAAAGTAAATGGCTTTAAAGTTATTGCAGGAAAAATAGAGTTGAACAGTATGGCTGAATTTAAAGAAATCGGCGATGAGCTCAGGAAGAAAATACTGAATGGCGTAGGGCTGATTGCTGTGGTAATAGATAATAAAATAAACTTAGTGTGCTCTGTCAGCGATAATCTGATCAGGGATAATAATCTCAGCGCAGGCAAGATTATATCTCATGTTGCAAAAGAACTTGGCGGAGGCGGAGGCGGAAAACCCCATCTTGCAACAGCTGGTGCCAAAGAAATTTCAAAATTAAATGATGTAATAAATAGTTTTCCTCAAACAATAAAACAATATTTGAACTGATTTAGTAAGTTTCCTTAAAGTAGTTTAGAATTAAATTAGTTTCTGTATTTTTGACAATTCGATTTAACTCACTCGGTTGATAATTTGTTTTTTAATTCATAAATATGAAAGTAATAATTCCCGTAGCAGGATTCGGTACCAGATTAAGGCCACATACTTTGCATAATCCAAAAGTGTTGCTTAATGTGGGAGGCAAACCAATGATTCATTATATTATCGAACAACTGATACAGGATAAGATCGCTGATTCCATAATTTTGATAACAGGTTTTCTTGGCGACAAAATAAAGGATTATCTCAATACAACTTTCAGATTTAAGTTTGACTATATCGAACAGGAAGAAGCAAGAGGACTTGGTCATGCGGTGTATTGTGCAAAGGAAGCATACAAAAATAAGAATGACGAGACGTTAATAATTCTTGGAGATACATTGTTTGATGTTGATCTTAAGAAAATGATTAACAATAAGGATTCGCTTATTGGTGTAAAGATTGTTGATGATCCAAGGAGATTTGGCGTTGTGGAAAAAGACAAAAACGGATATATAAGAAGATTCGTAGAAAAGCCTGCATCAAAGAAAATATCTCTTTCAAATGAAGCTATAGTTGGATTATATTATTTAAAAAACTCACGCCTTATGTTTGACGCTCTTGAACATATTATGGAAAATAACATTACTGTAAAAGGAGAATTCCAGCTTACCGATGCACTTGAGTATATGATTACTAAAAAGGAAAAAATGAAAACTTTTTACGTACAAGGATGGCTGGACTGCGGAAAGCCGGAAACTCTGCTTGAAACTAACAGGTATCTTTTGTCAAAAAATGAAAGAATAAACTCTTCAGTTAATGCTATATCACAAAAAGCTTTTTCGAACTCTAAAATTATACCTCCGGTATTTATAGGAAAAAATGTTACCATAGAAAATAGTATAGTGGGACCTTTTGCTACGGTTAACGATAACAGCATCATTAAGAACAGCGTCATTAAAGATAGTATACTGGAAAAATCTACTGTAGTTGAAAATTGTGTTCTTATTGATTCTATAATGGGAGAAGGAGCATCCATAAAAAGAGATGCAATAAAGATTAATATAGGAAATTATTCGGAAATATAAATTACATTGCACATAAAATCTGAAATCTTAAAAAAATAATTCATGGATAAAGGCTTTGACGAGTTTAAAGATCAATTATTTACTACATACCTTGATTTGAATCCCGGGGCAGGTTCGTATTTAGGACTTCACCAGTATGACGGGAAGATGAATGATGTTTCGATTACCGGCATTAAAAAAGAAATTAAAATATATAAAGACTTTCTGTCCAAACTCGAATCTGTTAATCAGCAAGAGCTTTCCGGATTAAATAAATATGATTATGATATAGCAAAATGGGGTATTGAATCCCTATTATTCGAAATGGAAGAAATTCAATCTTATGTGAATGATCCTATATATTATCCTTCCCAATTTAGTAATATTCAAAATTATATCAGCCGAGAGTACGCTCCATTTGATGACCGGTTAAAATTTATTTTGAGTACAATGGATAAAATTCCGGAAACACTGAAAACCGGTAAAGAGAATTTAAAAAAAGTATTGCCGGAAGTCCTCTGCAATTATGCCAGGGATTTTTCCCGAGGTTATGAAAATTTTTTTAAAATAGATTTGCTGAATGTTATAAGGGGCAGAACTACTGATGAAAATTTAATAAACGAATATATTAGTAAAAGTGACATCGCTGTGAATGCATTTAACGATTACATAAGTTTTCTTGATGAAGCCAGCTCAAAAGAAGATAACAGCTACAGGCTGGGAAATAAGAAATTTGAAAAGATGCTCAGTGTTAAGGAGCATATAGAAATGCCAATAACTGAGCTGAAGAAACAGGGATTGGAAGAGTTAAAAAGATTAAAAGATGAAATGAGTAGGATAATTAAGGAGAACAATTTTGAAGGTAAGCTTGATACGCTTGAACACAGCCATCCGAAGGAAGAAAGTCTGGTACAGGAAACGAATGATACGCTAAATGAACTGGTTGAGTTTATAAGGTCTAAAGAAATAGTTGACCTGCCTTCTGAACTGAATTGCATTGTTGCTGAAATGCCAAAGTACAATAATTTTGGTTTTGCAGCCATGGATACTGCCGGCGCTTTTGAAAAGTCCACTGAATCATATTATTATGTTAATCTTCCCGAACAGGATTGGGATGACGAAAAGAAAGAAGAATGGCTTAGTCAGTTTAATTATCCCACTCTGAAGCTCATTTCAATTCATGAAGCATACCCCGGTCATTATACACATTTCCTAAATGCAAATAAAAACTCGACCAAACTTTCCAAGATATTTATGTCTTATTCATATATAGAAGGATGGGCGCATTATACTGAAGAAATGATGATTGAACAAGGATATGGAAACGGGGATTTTAAAGTTAAAATAGGAATGCTTTTGGAAGCGCTGATAAGATGCTGCAGATATATTGTTTCGATTGGCATTCATTGCGAAGGTCTGACTATTGATGAAGCTCAGCAATTTTTTAAAGAGAATGCTTTTATGGCTGATATAACAGCCTTAAAGGAAGCCGAGCGCGGTGCATTTGACCCGGGTTATTTAAATTATACTTTAGGGAAAATATTCTTAAAAAGATTTCGTGACAACTATTTCTCCCGGAATAAAAATGAAAAATCATTAAAAAATTTTCATAATCAGATAGTTTCATTTGGCGCTCCAACTTACCGGATTGCAGAAAAATACATAGTGTAATCAACTTACTTTCCGCTGCCAGTTCCTTTATCGCGGTATGGCGGAAAGATTTTCTTCACTTCCGGCTGTTTCGAAATGAGGGTATCGTTTACTTCTCTTAATTTTTTTACATGTTCAAGTGCACCGGTGTATGCATCATCGTAGTCTTTTCCCTGCACCATAAGTTCCCGCTCCTTTAATTCCAGTTCAATAGAATAATCAGTTTCCTCGCAGCTTATTTGCCCGTCAATCCAGATTTCACCCGGCGGAATAAATAAATATTCCTTATCATTTCCGCTAAAACCAAAATCAGGGAAAATATCCCTGCGTATTGCGTACCCATCTACAACCCATATCTTTACTCCGTTTCTTTCTCCAAGCGGAATTCTGTATATATTTTTTAATTTGATTTTATCCGGTAACATTTCAATTTCCATTGTAGAATCAGCATCCATTGGCGATACGCTATCCAGTTCATTCTCATGGTTATTGGTAATTCCTTTCCAGTTATTTCTCATTGCTACTTCAAGCGCGAGCGCAGAATCATGTGCGTCTTCATATAAAAGTCCTGATCCTGACATAAGTCCCCGCTCTTTTATTTCATGAGCTACAGTTGTCTCAAACTCTTCTGCCGAAATAGCATTATCAATCCAGATTTCATTTGCAGGAATAAAGGGATATCGCTCAGAATTACCGCCGTATATGAATTCATCAAAATACTTGCGTCTAACTTCATCTCCGTTTACTATCCACAATTTAAAGCCATCTCTTTCCCCTGCAAAAGCAACATACAAATTTTCAGATGAGCTGTCAATTTTATCCGGTTGATTTTTATTACAGGAAACTGAAAAGATCAATAAGAGAAGAGTTAATATGTTAAGGTATTGAAGTTTATGCAATACGGTCAAGTAATTTTTATATTAACTGTCTTCAAGCTTTTTAGATAACAGCTGCTCTGCAATTAGTAATAGAACCGCACCAATTAAAAAATATTTCCATAAGCTAAGACCTTCTCCGGACTGATTAACAACACCCGGGATATTTCCGGCATCATCTATAAACTTAACATTCTGAATTTTGTTCTGTTTGAAATATTCAATGATTTCTTCCTTACTCAAAGTTGAAGGGTTGCTTTCGAGCGGACTGTTATTAAGGGAAAAGAAAGAATTATTGCCGGTAGAATCTTTGATTGTATAATTACCAATTTCCGACATATTTTCCGAATAGGGTAATATTATATAGTTTTCGCCGGGAGTGTTGAATGTTATTCCTGATTTGATTACGCTCCTGTCCGGCAGGATAATGTCAGATACGTTGCTAATACCTTTTACAGAAAGGATATTGGAATTTCCTATGATAGAAGTTTTTTGAAAATCGAAATTATTGCTCAAATAATATACGCTTCTGATTATTAACGGAGCAAAGATTGTATTTAAAGGAAAGTCTGTGAAGTCATCAGTTGCTGAGACCGAGGAAATTATTATTTTCCCTCCGGAAACTTTTGTTTCTAACAGAAACGGCTGGCCATTCGTTAAGGTTATTATTGAGTTTGTATTCTCACTGGTTAAGAGTTCAAAATATGATTTTATCTTTGGTGATTCAATAC
>JBBSDT010000103.1:0-9441 GCA_038240405.1 Ignavibacteria bacterium | reverse complement strand
TCAAAAGGATTTTTAATAAATTTTTCTGAAGTTAGCTCCGGTTGATTCAGGTAGCCCTTTGCTAAATTTTCTCCGCCTATATATAATTCACCTACAACCCCAACTGGCAAAGGATTCAAATGTTTGTCAAGAATATAAACCTGAGTATTTGAAATGGGTTTTCCGATTGGAATGCAAGGAAGTGCTTTACTATTTTTTATTTCATAATATGTTACATCAGCAGCAACTTCAGATGATCCATAAAGGTTTATTAATAATCCGTCCGGCATTGACTCCTCAAATTTCAGCGCTAATTCCTTTGTAAGAGCTTCACCACTGGTGAACCAATATTTTAACTTCGGCAATTTATCTTTAAGATTCTCAATTGAATCCATTATTGAATTCAATAGTGAAGGTACAAGTACAATACGGGTTACCTGTCTTTTCGCCAGTTCAGTAATAAGCAAATTCGGATCTTTCAGCATATCATCTGGAATTATAATACTTGTTATTCCTTTCAATAGAGGTCCGAAAATTTCCCAGATAGAATCGACAAAACTTAAAGCAGTTTTTTGGCAACAAATTTCACTCTTAGTAAATGGAAATCTCTCCCACATCCAGTTAAATCTGTTTAATGCACTCTTATGCATAGCTAAAACACCTTTAGGCCTCGCTGTGGATCCGGAAGTATAAATTACATTAAAAACATTTTCAGAAGAAATCTTAAGAGATGGATTTTCTTTGCTGTTCATTGATATTTTTTCTAATACAGAATCAAGTAAAACAATTTTGGAATTATGGTCCGGCAAATCTTCACTCAATTTTTTTTCTGTCAAAAGAACTTCAGCATTAGTATCATTTAACATAAACAAAATTCTATTTTTGGGATACGCGGGGTCAAATGGTACATAGGCGGCTCCTGCTTTCATAACTGCTAACATTGCTACAATCATCTCAATTGAACGCTCTATGTAGATACCAATTTGTGATTCTGGCTTTATACCCAGGTCTATAATATAATAAGCTAACTGATTTGCTCTTTCATTCAATTCTTTGTAGGAAATTGTTCTTTCCTTAATTATGAATGCAATATTATCCGGTGTTTTTTTAGCTTGCTGCTCAAATAAAGTGTGAATTAGTTCTTCATCAGGATATGTTTTTGTTGTATTATTAATTCCATTTAAAAAGCTTATTTCCTTTTGTGATCCTGAAACTAATTTATAGTCTGAAATTTTTGCGTCTGGCATTAAAACTATTTCCTCAAGCAAATTTTGCAGGTGAATCAACATTCTATCAATTGTGATTTCATCAAATAAATCTGTATTATATTCTATGTTAGCAATTAAACCTTCACTTAATTCATCGAATACCAGACTTAAATCAAATTTAGATGCATTATGATGAACTGGTAAAGAACTAATTCTTAAATTTTCAATATTAGCAACTTGTTCGTTCTGCAAATCAAACATTACCTGAAATAAAGGATTGTAGCTCAAATTCCTTTGAGGTTGGATCTCAGCAACAAGTCTCTCAAAAGGCATGTCCTGATGTGAATGCGCATTCAGTGAAATTTCGCGAACTCTTTTTAATAATTCTCTGAATGTTGGATTTCCGCTTATGTCCGTTCTCATTACCAGCGTGTTTGCAAAAAATCCAATTAAGTTTTCTATCTCAATCCGGTTTCTGGCTGCAATGAATGTTCCAACTGTGAAATCTTCCTGACCTGAGTAACGATAAAGAAATAATTTAAATGCAGCTAGTAATGTAATGTACAAAGTGACTCCTTCATTACCTGAAAATGCAGATAATTTATTATACAATGAGCCGGGTAATTTTAAAGATAACGTCTTTCCGGTATATGTTTGAATATTTGGGCGGGGATGGTCAGTGGGAAGTCCTATTGCTGAAGGAGCATCAGCAAGTTGAGTTTTCCAATAATCTAAAAGTTTTCTATAACCACTTCCTTTAAGCCAATTTCTTTGCCAAACAGCATAGTCTGCATACTGAATTCGAAGAGATGGAAGAGATAATTCGATTCCGGTCTTGTAAGCTTCATATAGCAAAGACAGCTCTTTGAAGAATATATCTATTGACCAGCCATCAAATATGATATGCTGAATATTCAGTATCAACAAATGTTCATCTTCATTTAATTTAATAAGGCAGGCTCTCAGCAATAAATCTTTTGTTAAATCAAAAGGTTTATCAACCTCAGTTTGTATAATTCTTTTGACTTCCGAATTCTTGAGAGCTTCATCAAAGTGTTGCACATCTTTATGCGAAAATGAAAAAATTGGTTGATCTGAAATTATCTGAAAAGGTTGTCCGTTAATTTCTTTAAAATTGGTTCTTAATGATTCATGCCGGTAGATTATTTCAGAAAAGCTTTTCTGTAGTATACCAATATCCAGAGTTCCCTCAAATTTAAGTAATAAGGGTATATTATAGGCTGACGATCCCGGATTCAAACCATAGACAAACCATAACCTTTCCTGAGTATAAGAAAGCGGAGTATCACCAGGCGGTCTTTTTTGTATTAAACCTTCCCCTGAAAGCCTTTTTCTTTTTCCCTGAAGGCGTTTGTTAAGTAGAAGCCCTTTAGCTTCGGAAAGATTTTCTTTTTCTAATATCAAATTATTATTAGCCAAACGGATTTATCTATTCTTGATTTATCAGTTTATTTGCTTCCTCTTCCGATAGTTCATGAATTTCCTTAAAAATAATTTCTTCAATTTCGTTTGCAAGTTCTCTGATATTTGGATTTTCAAATACTTTCTTCAGAGGAAATTCTATATCAAAAGCATTTCTTATTCTTGAAATGATCTTTGTAGCGGCCAACGAATGACCTCCAATTTCAAAAAAATTATCATCAACACTGATTATAAGTTTATCCAAAACTTCTGTCCAAATTTCCAACAAGGCTTCTTCTGTGGAAGTCGATGGCAAAATTACATCTCTTTCTCTACTCATATTAATTTGGGATGTACGTGAGAGTCCACTTCTATCAACTTTTCCATTAGGAGTCAAAGGTATTTGCTCTAAGAAAATGAATTGTGAAGGTATCATAAAATCAGGAAGCGTTTCACCTAAGAACTGTCTGATATTAGAAATACTGATCTCATGTTTTCTCGTAGGGACCAAATAAGCTTTCAGGTACTTCGAATTAATTTCATTTTCTTCTGCAACAACCACAGACTCCTTAATATATTGTAGTTTATTAATTGCAGCTTCTACTTCGCCCAGTTCTATTCTATAACCTCTAATCTTAACCTGCTGATCAGTTCTTCCAAGATATTTTATATTCCCATCATCAAAAAATTTAACGATATCCCCAGTTTTGTAAAGAGTTGAATAATTTGCTTCCTTAATTGGATTTGGAATAAATTTTTCACTAGTCAGCTCAGGTCTATATAAATATCCTCTTGCCAAACATTCGCCGGCTATATGAAGTTCACCTGGCTCTCCAGGTTCAACTAAATTCAAGTCAGAGTTCAAAATATAAACTTCACAATTGTCTATAGGTTTCCCTATTGGGACATAATCCAGGTCTCCAATATTCTTTGTATCATAAATTGTAACATCCGCTGCAACTTCAGAAGATCCATAAAGATTAATAAGCTTGCTTAAAGGAAATAACGAGTTAAAATTTTTATAAATTTCAATTGGTAGGGGCTCTCCACTGCAAAACCAATATTTTAATTCTAAAAGACTCTGCCCTGCATCCTCATAAATTTCAAGTATAACTTTTAAAAGTGATGGAACTAACACCATTCGGGAAATATTTTTCACAGAAAGATTTTTTACAAATAAATAATTATCTTTTAGAATTTCATCTGATATAATTACAAGCGTTATGCCCTTTAACAGCGGTCCAAATATTTCCCAGATTGAATCTACAAAGCTTAAGGATGTTTTCTGACAACATTTTTCGGCTGAATCAAAAGGAAAATTATTCCACATCCAGTTAAATCTGTTAACAGATGCTTTATGAATTCCCATTACTCCTTTTGGATTACCTGTCGATCCGGATGTATAGATTATGTAAGCTAAATTTGTTGAAGAAGATAAAGTTGACAAATTTTCCTTGTCTTCTCCTTCAAATTGTTTCCAATCTTTGTCAATGTAAATTATTTCTGAGTTAAATTCTTTTAGATGAGGTTTAAGTGTAGGATGAGTCAATAAAATCGGAACTTTAGAGTCGTTTAATAAATATGTAATTCTTTCTTTTGGATATTTTGGATCAATTGGGACATAAGCTCCTCCGGCTTTTAGAATACCAAAGAGGCACACAATCATTTCAATTGATCGTTCAATGCACACCCCGACAAGAACATCCGGTCCTACACCTGATTTTCTTAAGAAATTTGCAAGCTGATTAGCTCTGGTATTTAATTCTTTGAACGTCAGGCTTTCATTTCCGCATTCCAAAGCAATTGCAGATGGTGTTTTATCTACTTGTTCTTCAAATAAAGTAAAAATGCATTTATCCTCTGGAAAATCACACTTAGTATTATTAAAATTCCTAATTATTTGATTTACTTCCATTCTTTTATAGCTTTCAATGATATCCAGCTATTGCAGGTTTGTTTTAATAAAAATTTATAGAATTATTTCAAAATAGTTTCATATTCAATTATGTCATAAAATGGATTCATATATGAGGAATTCGATTCATAGGTTTCAATCAGTTTTAAATATTTTTTCATATAGTCTGCATTAATGATGTCTTTATTATTTTCGATAATTTCATAAAATTTCTTAATCAGATCACCTTTTCTTGATAATAATTCAGGATTGAATGCAGCTCTAAGCTTTTCTATAGATGATTTCCCTTTTGAGACCTTAATTTCTTTCTCAATTTTAATTTCCTTGTATTTCGAAACAAATCTGCTTGATTCAAGTATTACTCTGCTTCTGGTTATCGGCAAATTATAACCAGCATTTTTTATTTTGGCAAGTTCTTTAAGGTACTTTCTAAAAATTCTGATATAAGTTTTGTGAAGAATTCTGTACTTTGGATGAAGTGATGAAATTTCCTTCATAAATAGTCTTCCGAAAGAAGGTACCACTACATTCCGGTTAATTCTAAGTGTCAGGTCCTGTCCAAAGAAACATCGCCTCGTAACATTTTCAAGAAAAAATCTTTGCAGCATTTGGGAGCTTAGTGTGCTTCCGCTGTTTTCTATTCTTTTAAATTCCTGCACTATCGAACTCTCGAATTCTTCCATGTGAACATTTAATAATTCTGAATATTGATTATTAAACAGATTATTAATTTTTTTCTTCAGGTTTATTTTATCGATTCTAATAACTTTATTTATCAAATAAGATGACAGGGTTTCAACATATTCATCAGACATAATATTAAGATCCTGCATAAATATTTCTTTGTACCGTTGTACAACTGCTTCCAGCCTGCTATACTTATCCTTGAAGAAAAAAAAACCCCCGAGGGTCGAATCCAGGCCATATCCTGTGGTAACACAATCCACATCAAGATTTCTGAAGTACTCAGACCCATAACTCCAGTAGGCAATATTTAAATTGTCAGCAAGAAACAATTGTGAAATTATATCCGGGTAATCAGAGGGGAAACCTTCATCCATTGGATGAAAATAATGTGATGATTTCAGTTCGTCTGCTACATCTTCTGTTATATTAATTCCAACAGACTTCTTTCCATTTTGTATAGTGCCATGAGTAAACGTGTATAGCTGAGCTCCGTTATTCTGGAATAGTCCTCCTATAAATCTTGAATCAAAACCCTCAGAAAGCATCATTCCAATTTTCCTTGATTTGGAAGTTATATATTTCACTTCATCATTCAGAGAATTCCAGATTTTATCTTCTGTGTCATTTCTCTTCGATATATATTGGATGTAATATTCCTGTGTGCTGTTAATATTCAATATATTCTTTTCGCAATCATAGGAAACCGCCTCACCAGGACATATTCTCTTTAAGTTCTTGTATATTGTTCTTGATCCAAGATTCCCATTATTGAATGCTAATCGCTGAATAAGGGCAACCGGATCAATATCTAAGTTCAAAATTTTACCCAGAAAATGAAGATGAGAACAAAAAAATAAAACATTATTATGGATTGTATAATAAAACGGGAATAAACCCGAAGAATCATTTGAAATAGACAAGCTGTTATTTTGTAAATCGAAAATTACAACATTGAAAATTCCGGACTCATTCCCTTGAAGAACTTTTCGATTGCTTGTAATTCTGACTGCCAGTGTATTCAAATAAGAATTAAAATCCTTTTCAATGTAACCATTTACATAGCCATCAAACAAAATTTTATATTTAAGATTCTCAATAAAATAAGTCTCGCTGCTGCCTTTGGACAAAACCAGGAATTCGTCAGAGTTCTTTAAAATTTTATAGTCATAATTGCTGCAACGGTCATGGACATTTTGAATAAATTTAGCGCGTAGAACTTCATTTATCTTTTTAACAGACCCAAAAATTATATTCATAGCTTTACAGGTGCCACAACAGCTTTTCTCTTTTCAACAAATGCGATCGCAAAAAGCGGAAATAGAATGTATGGGAAATTATATCTTGATCTGGATTCTGATATCGGTAATAAGACCATAGAATAAGTCAGGTATGCGCAAAGCAGATAAACTGAAAGTGAATTTAATTTTTTATTCTTCAGTAAATAGATAAAAGGATAGAGGATTACTATCCAGAAAAAAAAGTTCTCTATAAATTGAAAGAGCATTTCAAGAAAATTTCCGAAACTATATTTTGTTGCATCAAAAAAAAACGAAATAGTCCAATCCTGTCTCCCGGAGTATTTTATAAGCCTGAAGGGAATTCCTTTTACGTATAGTATCGGATTACTCTTTACAAACTCAATCGCTTCATTCTTTAATGATTTATCGAATTCAATTTCAGAAAGATCCTTGTATTTATTAAGTACTGAATCAGGCACGCCATTATACCCTCCCATTTTTGTATAATCTTTTGTTACATTTGAACTATAGAGTCCCAGTCCGGTTGTGGGCATTAAACGAAGTCTTCCGTAAATTACATAGTTTCTATAAACCCATGGCGAATATAGAATTAAAAAACTTAAATAAGCGATTCCAATCTTTGATAATGAGTAGATTAATTTTTTATTCTCATGCTTTTCAATTATAAAAGGAATCAATAAAAAAATCATTAAAAAATTAAACCTGATGTACATTTCGATAGCAAGTAAAGCGCCTATAATAATAAGTTGATATACTTTTCCGTTATATCGCTTTAATGCTATAAACAATAAAATTAAAAAGAAAAAAAATGACAGTTGGGTATTGGAACTGGAAGCCATGAAAAGCATATTGGGCGAAACTGAAAGATAAGCAAAGGAAAATAAGGCAGCAATATTTTTCAAATCTTTAAATAGAAAAAAACCTGCAATCAGGACACCAAAGGAAAATATAATCATAACTATCGAATAGGTAACCGGATTGTTATAAATAAGCAGACCTGCTGCAAACAGCATTGGTAAGCCCGGTTGCCTGAAATTCCTCAGTTCAATTCCTGTATAATCATAAAATTTCCCTTCAAAAGCGATTCTGGCTCCAAGCTTTTCATGCTTAAGATAGTCACTATCCTGTACCGGGCGGTTATAAAAATCATGTATTGCTAAAGTAATTCTAAATATTATTCCTAATACTAATAAAGTTTTAAAGACATTTAGTTTATTAAATTCAAATATATTTTTTTTGTAAATTAGATAAATCAGTACGACAGTTAAAATAATAAGTAAGACTTCAAGAATATAATCCGGCATGCCATATTGAATTACTAAATATAGCCGGTTAAATACGCCGAATATTATTAAGATGCCTAAGAGAACTAAAATTCCCCATCTCCCAAACTTATGATACAAATTAATTAATTTATTCATTTAAATTTCTTCGTAACGTTTGTTAACATGCGATGATATGATCAGGAAGATTAATAAATTATTTAAGCAGTATAACGAAAAAATTCTTTTATGCTATTTACAACATAGAGCTGTTCCTCTTCCAGAAGCTCATAGTACATAGGAAGGCGAAGCAACTGTTCGGTGTATCTGTCAGAATTTATCATTTCCCTTCCATCACTTTCATTTCTATAATATGGACTTTTGTTTAGTGATAAATAATGAAATACTGAATTTATTCCTTTTAGTTTTAGATGTTCAATAAGCCTGTTTCTTTCCTCCGCGGTTTTACATATTATATAAAACATATGAGCGTTGTTAGTAGCGTAATCCGAAATATGGGGAACTTCAAAACTTCCTTCTTCTGCAAGCGGGATCAATTCATCATAATAATAATTCCAAATTTTCTTTCTCTTAGATTGAATTTCATCAAGTTTTTCAAGTTGAGCAAAGAGAAATGCAGCAATTATATCGGAAGGGAGGTAGGAAGAACCAATATCCACCCAGCCATACTTATCAACCTCTCCCCTGAAAAATGCTGAACGATTGGTACCTTTCTCCCGGATTATTTCAGCTCTTTGAGCAAATTGATTATCATTGATGACAAGCATACCTCCTTCACCGGAAATTACATTTTTAGTTTCGTGGAAAGAAAATGCTGCTAAATGTCCCAGTGAACCCAGAGGCCGTCCTTTGTAATAGGAATCAATTGAATGTGCTGCATCTTCAATTACATAAATATTATTCTTTTTTGCTAATTCAAGAAGAGGATCCATGTCAACTGCTAACCCTGCATAATGAACTGCAACAATTGCTTTAGTCCTGGAAGTAATAAGTTCCTGAATTTTTTTTATATCTATATTCGGAGAGTTTTCCTTGCTGTCACAAAAAACTATTTTTGCGCCTCTTAAGACAAAAGCATTTACAGACGAAACAAAAGTAAAAGCTGGTGCAATTATCTCATCACCTGCTTTTGTGTCGATTAAAATAGCAGCCATTTCTAATGCATCTGTACAGGAAGTGGTCAGCAAAACTTTATTAAAACCATATCTCTTCTCAAAAAAATCATGACATTTTTTAGTAAACACCCCGTCACCTGAGATTTTTCTGCTCTTTACCGATTCCAGAATATACTCCGCTTCTTTTCCCGTCAGGTATGGTTTATTAAAACCTATATGTATTTTATTCAATACCCACCGTTGTAAAGAATGTTCGATTTTATCAATTAACTTTTTTATATTTAATTTATGTTACCAATTGAGCAAGACCAAATCCTGTTTTTCCATATCCGTTACCGTTGTAAAGCATATACCTGTTCCCTTTATGATCAAAAATAAACGGATATTCTATCATTTCACTATCCCATCCATTTATCGAAACATCAATTCCTGATTCATCATCTTTTCTCTCCCAGTCCACTGCATTCAAAGATTCTGCATATCCAATTCGATAAGTTTTTCCTCTATAAGAATACCACATTTTGTAAATTTTATCTTCCTTGATAACGAATGGTCTTGATATAGCATATTCCG
>JBBSDT010000102.1:0-9568 GCA_038240405.1 Ignavibacteria bacterium | reverse complement strand
TCCGGAACTAATCAAAAATGTTTCCGGAACTAATCAAAATGCTTCCGGAACTAATCAAAATGCTTCCGGAACTAATCAAAATGAGATGCGAAAAAACCAAAATAAAATATGAAGCGATAAAATGAAAATCTTACGACAAAAATATTCAATTATTATTTCCTTACTCCTAACTATTCTTCAATTATCAATAAAAGTAAATTAATTTGGACACTACTGACATTTATGGCATTATAATTCTAAATATTGAATTATTAATTTCATTAATTTATTTTATTTTGTTAAATGAGCTTAATCGAATAAATTTGATTAGTTTTGGGCATAATTCTTTGAGAAACCTTAAATATATTAAAATTTCCCTTTCCAGATATTATCTAAGTTACAAACTTACTTTATTACTGTAATGAAAAATGGTCCTGGTAACCAGAATTTAGCATTTTTATGGTAAAATGTACACTGATTATTTCTGTTTACGAAAAAGTAAAAGAGCTTGAATTAATTTTCTATGCCTTAACTGTGCAAACTTTCCACGATTTCGAAGTCATCGTTGCCGAAGATGGAACCAGCCCTTCAATAAAAAAAATGATAGAGACATGGAAAAGCAAAGATTTATTTAAAATAACACATCTTTCACAGGAGAACAGGGGTTTCAGAAAGAATAAAATTCTCAATGAAGCTATCAGAAATTCTTCCACTAACTATTTAATTTTTACAGATGGAGATTGCATTCCACATCCGAAATTCATTAAAGCCCATTACATGAACAGAAAAAATAATACAGTTCTATGCGGAAGGCGTGTTAATTATGGCAAAAATATCTCTCAGCGAATTACAAAGGAAAGTATAGTAAGTTTGGATTATAAGAAAATAAATTTGTTTGAAGTAATTTATTCATCTTTAAACAGGCACGTGGATAATTTTAACTTTAATATTGAAGAGGCATTTATTTTTAAGAATGATATATTAAGAAAACTTTTTACAAATGAAGATGAGCATATTATGGGATGCAATTTTTCAATACATAAAAATCTTTTGATAAGAATCAACGGATTCGATGAAAATTACGAAGGACCCGGAATCGGGGAAGATTCCGATATCGAATTTAGATTAAGATTGACCGGGGTGGCATTCGCATCTGTCAGAAATCTTGCAGTTCAATTTCATATTTACCACGAAAAAACCTTTGAAGAACCGGCAAACAGGGATTACTTTAGTGATGTTAAGAAAAGAAAAGTTTTTTTTTGCCAAAATGGCTTAGTTAAATAGTTAAATATGAATAAAGTATCTGCTGTCATAATTTGCAAAAATGAGGAGAAAAATATTGCGGGATGCTTGCAAAGCATAAGCTGGTGTGATGAAATTGTAATTATTGACGGCTACAGCACTGATAATACTTTCAATATTGCGAAGCTATATTCCGATAAAGTCTTACAAAACGAATGGAAAAGTTTTGCAGACCAAAGAGAATTTGCTTTAACAAAAGCTAAATATGAGTGGATATTTTCTCTTGATGCTGATGAGCGCTGTACAAAGGAATTAGAGAATGAAATTAAAAGCCTGCTTCAAAATGAATCTCTTACCCAGTCAGGATTCGAAATTCCCAGAAAAAGTTTTTTCCTCAATCGATGGATCAGGCACGGCGGATGGTATCCGAATTTTCAGCTCAGGTTATTCAAAAAAACTGCAGCCCGTGTATCCGAACGTCTGGTACATGAAAGCTATGTGGTTAATGGCCACACTGCAAGAATTAAAAATGATATTTTACACTATACAGTTACTTCCATTTCAGAATATGTAAATAAAATAAATTTATATTCCACTTTATCCGCCAGGGAAAAGTCTCTCAAACGAAAAGTTAATTTTATTGATATACATTTTTACCCTATCTTTGCTTTTTTCCACCAGTATATTTTGAAAGGAAATTTGCTTGATGGAATGGGCGGACTTATGGTTTCTAAATTTCATATGATTACCAAATTGCTAAACAACATAAAAATTTGGGAACTTCAGAACAAAAATAAATAAAAAGTCTCTAATGAAATTATTCAAACGGATATTTAAATATGTAAAGCCCTACAGGAAGCAATTAATTTTAGCAAATATTTGCACCGTTCTCGTTGTGATCTTTAGTCTTCTTTCTGTCGTAACGCTGTTTCCATTCATAGATTTGTTATTCAGTGATGCACCCAAGACTGTGTCCTCCGGTACGATAACATCTATATTTGACATAAAGGATATTGTGACTTTATATTTCGGAAAGATGATCTCACAGTTCGATAAGCTCGACGTATTGAAATTTCTCTGCCTTCTAATTCTCATTACGTTTTTTCTGAAAAATCTCTTCGCTTATTTTGAAACGTATTTTAATGCGGTAGTTGAACAGGGTATTTTAAAAGACCTCCGTTTTGATTTGTATAAACATTACCTGGAGCTTCCGCTCGGTTTTTTTTCTGAAGAAAGAAAGGGAAACCTAATTTCAAGAATAATCAACGATGTGCAAATCGTTAAAGATTCACTGATAGCTGTTGTAAACAGCATGTTCAGAGACCCTCCATCGATTATTGTTTACTCTATTGTTTTATTTCTCTTTAGCTGGAAACTTACAATAATAATTTTTTTGCTTGCTCCTGTCACTGCATTTATTTTAAGCAGGGTCGGAAACTCCCTCAAGCGAAGCAGTATAAAATCCCAGAAACAGATTTCCGATATAACTTCCACACTGGATGAAACACTTGGAGCTATCAGAGTTGTTAAAGCTTTTGGAATGGAGAATTATGAAAGAAAGAAATTCAAAAGAGAAAATCAGAATTACTTTCAATTACTTGTAAAAATATTCCGAAAGAGGGCGCTTGGGTCCCCTATTTCGGAATTCATAGGCGTTATTACAATTGTGATCATTCTATACTTCTTTGGAACTAATATTATCAGGGGAAACAGCGACATGACTCCGGGAGCATTTATTTTTTACTTAGCTGTCTTTTATCAGATGACACCTTCTCTGAAATTATTTGCACAAATATTTAACAGTTATAAGGAGGGAACTGCTGCAGCAGAAAGAGTTTTTGAGTTACTGGATACTCCGGCAACTATTACTGATTCCCGTGATGCAGTTGCAATTAATGAATTTAAGAAAAGCATTGAATTCAGAAATGCTTCGTTCAAATATGGAAAGAGCGATTATATTCTAAAAAATATTAATTTAAATATTAATAAGGGAAATATAATTGCTATTGTCGGACCAAGCGGAGCAGGAAAATCAACTCTTGTAGACCTGATTCCGAGATTTTATGATTTGACGGACGGAAATTTGTTTTTTGATGATATAGATATTAAAAAACTGCAGATCACTTCTCTTAGAAAACTGATGGGAATTGTTACCCAGGAAACCATTCTTTTTAATGACAGTGTCCGGAATAATGTTGCGTACGGAGAAACAGAAATTCCGCTTGACCAGATTATTCTGGCATCTAAAGCTGCAAATGCACATAATTTCATTACAACTTTTGAAAAGGGTTATGACACTATAATAGGCGACCGCGGGGTTAAACTTTCCGGAGGTGAGCGGCAAAGACTATCGATTGCAAGGGCGCTGTTGAAAAATCCACCGATTCTTATTCTCGACGAGGCAACTTCTTCCCTGGATACCGAATCAGAAATCTTAGTTCAACAGGCCATTGAAACCCTCATGCAGGGAAGAACATCCATTGTTATAGCCCACCGTCTTTCGACAATACAAAATGCAGATATGATTGTAGTATTAAGCAAAGGCGAAGTAATTGAAACCGGCTCACATACGCAGCTATTACTTACAAGCGGATTATACAAAAGATTGTACGACTTGCAGTTTCGCTACCAGGAAGAAGCTATATGAAAGTTTCAGGCTTTACGATAGTCAGGAACGGGGTAGATTATGCCTATCCTTTTAAAGAAGCAATTCTATCTGTTCTTCCTCTTTGCGATGAAATGATAGTGAATGTCGGATTAACAGGTGACGGCACCCTGGATGTTGTAAAATCAATCAATAATAATAAAATTAAAATTATTGAGAGTGAATGGGATATGAATTTAAGGGGAGGCAAAGTTCTGTCTACCGAAACAAATAAAGCATTAATAGAATGCACAGGTGATTGGTGTTTTTATATCCAGGGAGATGAAGTACTTCATGAAAAATATCTTACCACAGTTAGCTCCGCCATGAAACAGTATTTAAAGGAGGATAGGATTGAGGGTTTAAAATTTTGGTACAGGCATTTTTATGGAAGCTATGACTATTACCAGGATAATTACAGAAACTGGTATATTCGTGAAGTCCGGATTATAAAAAACCGGGATAATATCGTTTCATGGGGCGATGCAATGGATTTCAAGCATGAAAACGGGTCAAAGATTTCCGTAAAAAATATCGATGCGGAAATTTATCATTACGGTTGGGTACGGCCCCCGGATAAGCTTATCAGGAAACGTATAGATTTTGAGTCATTATATAATGACGGAGAAATTGCAGCAACAAATATTTCTCAGTTCAGGAATTATGATGACCTGGGTCATCTGAAGAAATTCACCGGTACTCATCCCGAAGTTATGAAAGAAAGGATTTCAGAAAGTAAATGGAATTTCAACCCTGAAATTGAAAATCAGCTCCCGGAATTCCTGAGAAAAATGCTTATTCTCTTGCAGCCTATTACCAAAAGAATTTTATCTATTATAAAAAAATAACATTCTGATTTTCACTTTACTTCATGTCTTAAAATTAATTAAAGTAATAATAGAAACAATTGGACCGGAATAAATTAAGTCGTCATTTTGATAAAACAATATTAGTATTGCTTACAATACAGGTTTCTATTGTCAGCCTGTCCATAGCCGTATCATCAATTGCTTTCGGAATCTGGATCGGTCTATGGCTGATCAGGATTTTCATTGATAAGAAATTAACATATGACAAATCACTTTTCAGAAACATAAGACTTATAAACGCATTTATTCTACTCTATATTATATTCGAAATTATTTCCCGGTTTTTTGCGCTTTATCCCGAGGGAGCATTTCATAACCTGAAGCGTTTATTGCTGTTTCTGATTTTTTATGTATCCATTATAAAGATACTGGATTACAAAACTCTTCGAACCATTCTCTTCTTGAATATATGTGTAGTCTCAATAATATCAATTTTTGAGCTGGTACAATATTTCCTTAAATTTAATGAATTAATTCATCAAATGCCTTTCTCTGAAATCAGGATTGACTATTTCAATTACCCTCTGACAACGGCTGAAATTAAGATGATAAGTTTTTTTTCGGTATTTCCCCTGTTATTTATAAAAGAGAAATTTATAGTTTCTAAAAAATATTTAATATTAATTTTTTTACCTGTTTTTATTTCAATGCTGCTTACACAATCGAGAAATGTTTTACTTTCGGTATTTATCTGCTTCCTGTTTTTTGGCATAACAGTTAACAGGAAATTCCTCCTGGCTTTTATAATATCTATCGTAGCATTGGCTGTAATCTTACCCTCGGGCTACAAAGAAAGAGCCGTAAGTATAATAGACATGAATCATCCCAGCAATGAATCAAGACTGGATATGTGGAAGGTTGGCTTTAAAATGTTCAAAGATCACCCTATGACCGGAGTAGCAGATTCACATATAAAAGAAATTTATGAAACATATAAAAAAGCAGAGAAGGAGGGTGAGGGAGTTCATCTCCACAGCAATTTTATGATGATACTCGCTACGACAGGAATATTCGGATTCATTTCTTTTCTTGGAATGTTTATTACAATTTTCATTCGTCAAATAAAATTTTATGTCCGGCAAATAAATCCCACATACAGGATGCTTATAATGGGAAGTATTCTTGTTATGATTTCATTTCAAATTTCGGGAATATTTGAGTGGAGCTTCGGCGATCACGAAGTAATGACAGTATTTTTCTTCCTGATCGCCGTTCCTTTTCTTATCTATAAATTTGGTGAATCCAAAAATGAGTTGTCCGAATTTGAAAAGCAAAAAATTTATTTTTAAAAAAAAGAGAAATTTATCAATTAAACTTTCATAATGCCATATTTAACCGAAAAGAAAAAGTAGTAAAATAGCAATTTAAAACTATATTGCTTCTATTAAAGTAATTTATAAAATTAAAATATGAAAAAGTTAAATGTTAACAGGAAAGGAAATAGAATGAGTAGTTTACGATTGTTGTCATTAGAAAAACCAAAAAAGTTAATAGCATTTGGGTGGTATGGGGGTAAATTTTCACATTTGGATTGGTTATTGCCCTTATTGCCAAAATGTAATCATTATTGTGAGCCTTTTGCAGGCTCCGCTGCGATATTATTTAATCGAACACCTTCACCAGTAGAAACATATAATGACATTGATGGGGAGGTAGTAAATTTTTTTAAAGTCTTAAGAACAAATAAGAATGAATTAATTGAACAACTGTCCCTAACTCCTTTCTCGAGAGAAGAATTTTCAATTGCATGTCAATTAGACTCCTCAGTGAGCAATATAGAAAGAGCAAGACGTTTTTATATTAGGGCAAGACAAGTTAGAACGGGGCTTGCACAAAAAGCAAGTATAGGGAGATGGGCAAATTGTAAAAATACAAGTCGTGGGGGAATGAGCGGAGTAATTAGTAGATGGTTGGGTGGTATTAAACAACTTGAATTTATAGCAGAAAGGTTATTAAGAGTTCAGATTGAAAATAGACCAGCAATAGAAGTTATTAAAATTTACGATAGTGAAGAAACATTATTTTATTGTGACCCGCCATATATACACGAAACAAGAGGAGATACGAATGCCTATGCTTTTGAAATGAATAATCAACAACATAAGGAACTTGCAGAGGTATTAAATGAAGTAAAAGGGAAGGTAGCTATTTCAAATTATGAAGGTAATTTAATGGAAGAATTTTATCCAGCTTCAAAATGGAGGAAAATAGCTAATATTGAAAAAACAATACACTCAACGAAAGGAAAACGAAAAGAAGTATTGTGGGTTAATTATACTTTAGATATTCCACAAAAAGAGTTATCATTAATATAATAAATGGATTTACAGAAATTCTTAGAAAAGATATTTGATAAGGTTTCAAAAAATATTTCTAGATTATTTGTTAAAAATTCAACCCTTCGTCAGAAAATAGAATTTATATGTAGATGTAATTCTAATAAAGCGCCAATTAGATTTTTAATGTCTTGTCTTATTGCCAAAATAGATAAACCCACAATAGACATAAGAAAACCTTATACTGAAATAGAAGGGAATGATACATATTCCGGCAGATTTTATGATGAGCGATTTATTGAAAGTTTTGTTCGAAAATATAAACTACCTTGTAATTCAATCACAGCATATTTAACTCCAGCATTTAGAAACATAGATAGAATTTTAACCAAAGAAATAGCTTTAGTCGGAAGACCAAAAGAAGTATATACTTATACAATTGAAATTTTGAATGAAATATATCAAGAAAAAGAAATTGCCGAAGATATCTTGCAAGAAATTATTAGATTATTATTAATAATAAAAAGAGAAGACGAGAAGAGGATGGGTCTATTAGTAGAGAATCTAAAACAATTACAAGACTCTATTCCATTATCGAGCGAACAAATTGTAATATTACTGAATCAACATTTGCAATGTAAAAACTCCAGTCGTTTACCGGTATTAATTGTTACAGCTGCGTATAAAACACTTGAAATATTAATAGGAGAAAAACCCAAACAATTGCAAGCTCATAATGCAGCAGATAAACAAACTGGTTCTATCGGAGATATTGAAATTGTTTCAATGAATGATAAAAATATCGTAACTTGCTATGAAATAAAAGATAAGAGAGTCACAAAAAATGATATCGATCTGGCAATAGAAAAGTTAAACAACAAAAAACAAAAAATTGATAATTATATCTTTATCACAACTGACTTAATTGAGTCTGAAATTTTAGATTATGCTAATACTTTGTATGATAAATCAGGAGTGGAGTTTGCAGTATTAGATTGCATTGGATTTATAAGGCATTTCTTACATTTTTTTCATAGACTTAGAAACAAGTTTTTGGATATTTATCAACAACTTGTTATTGATGAACTCACAAGCTCAGTTCCGCAATCTCTTAAAGAAGCGTTTTTATCTTTAAGACAAGTTACAGAATCCGACCACTAGAGTTTTTAAAAATGATTTTCGAAAATTTTAAATTAGGCATGGACAAAAAATGAATTGTCCGAAAAGGAATATTGAGTTATTAAATCTATTAAAGTATATTGAAAAGAATTTTTTAAGTATTCTAATGCAGGAGTAAAATTTTTGTTCGCTAAATTATATGTACTAAGAATAATATTGTTTTGTTTCCTGTTAATAAATTCCTTAACTGCCCGGGCAAAATTAAGTCCCGGTTTTGACCCGGTGGAATATAGGCAATTACTTGAAATATCTGCAAGACAGTTGGATACGCCATGGACAAAAGTTATTATTTCTTTCCCCGGTAATTGCAAAATGGTTTACAGGTCTGATTCAGTTGGATTGGATAATAGATGGAATCTCTGGATAAGACCTGATAGTGTCGGAATCATAAGTATTCGCGGCACTACACAACAAGCCAATTCCTGGGCGGAAGATTTTTACTGTGCGATGGTTCCGTCAAACGGTTCAATTATCATAAATAAAGATTTTGTTTTCATCTACAAGCTTGCAGATTATCCCGGATCCGCCGTTCATGCGGGATGGCTGAACGGCTTAGCATACCTTTCAAGTTCGATAGTTACGAAAATAAATGAATACTATCCAAGAGGAATAAAAAATTATCTGATTATTGGTCATAGTCAGGGTGGGGCGATTGCGTATCTGCTTACTTCATATCTTCATTACCTTGATAAAGAAAGAATTCCGGGCGATATTAAATTCAAAACCTATTGCAGCGCGGCTCCAAAGCCCGGCAATTTACAATACGCATATGATTTCGATTTTATAACACGCGGCGGGTGGGAATTACGGGTTTATAATTCTGAAGACTGGGTACCGCAAACTCCTATTTCTGTCTAAGCTCTGAAAGATTTTACCGAAATTAACCCTTACTCGGAAAGAGACTCAATGATTGTAAAAATGAATTTTATTGACAAACTAATTTTTGAATACCTTACCGGAAGGCTTAATAGTTCGTTAAACGATTCAAGAGACTTATTAAAAGAATATTTCGGAAGCATGATTTATAAAAACTCAGTAAGTAAATTCCTTCCGGATTTTCCTGAACCCGAATATACAAAAGACAGCTATTACTATCCTTGCGGTACGCCGGTTGTATTGATGAAGCAAGAGGGATATGCGGAGCTTGTTCGTTCAGAAACATCAATTCCGTTGCTTTTTAAAAATCATTTGATTGAACCCTATTATTTTCTATTAAACAAAATATATTAACAAATAAATAATTAACTATGAATGATGACAAAAACAAACAATTGTTCCTCTCACTGATTTACAGCTTTCAGATGCAGACGATGATGCAGCTGGGGAAATTAACCAATCCTGTAACGAATAAGACTGAAGTTGAACTCGATGGAGCTCAG
>JBBSDT010000101.1:0-9583 GCA_038240405.1 Ignavibacteria bacterium | reverse complement strand
GTTTATTGGTGAAGGTCCAACAGTTGATGAGCGGGAAGTAGCACACCGCTACATGGCCAACCGCTACGCGTTGCTTGCTGGCACGGCTTTGCTTTCTCTTGGAGTCTTATATCAGCTGTTTTCCCACCGCTTGGATTTTTGGTTGCTTGCTGCGCTGATTGGTATTAACTTAGTGAAAATTATCACGCTTATTTATTCAAATTATAAAAAATAAAATTATTGCAGCTGCTGAGGCGGTGATTAAAATTGCAGGATATAATATTCGATTTAAATTATTTTCTTCCGGAAGCTCTGAATAGGAAAACAAATATTGCCTGTCTTCAATCAAACTTAACTTATCCAAATCAAAACTATCTTTAATCCTCTTATTAAAATGCTGGTTATAAATGGTTGTGGAGTTATTTTTATTTATCAGATCAATATCATATGCAACTAAAACTTCTCTTTCAACTTTTTTCGTTCCTAAAATCTTATCGGTATATATTCTTTTATACTTTGTTTCTATAAAAGGGTTACGAAAAACGATAACAAATCCAAGAGTATCAGAAGTTTCCGGACTAAGAATTTTGTAGCCGGCAAGTTTTCTCTTAATGCTGCTTTGTAAATAGTTCTCTAAAGGGTTATTTGCACCGGCACCCAGGCGATAAAAATTATTTTTTCCGAGAGCCAGAAGTTTATCATTTAACGGGTTGAGACTTTCATCGATAAGCCTGTCTATTAGATCTAAGTTTGTGCTGGTATTATTTTGGGAAAAGGATATACCATTTACTAACAACAATAAGAGAATGCAAAAGGTTATTTTAAATTCATTACTAACCGTAAATACCTCTGAGCTTTAATACCCTTGATACCTTGTCAATTGCATAAATATACGCGCCGATTCTGAAGGTCGTATTATATTCTACGGCAGTATTGTATACTGCATCGAAGGCTTCGGTCATCATTCTATTGAGTCGGCTGTTCACATCATCTTCATCCCAGAAATATCCTATTCTGTCCTGAACCCATTCAAAATAAGAAACGATTACACCTCCGGAATTTGCAAGTATATCCGGAATAACTCTTATACCCTTTCCTGTAATTATATCATCTGCGTCAGCTGAAATAGGTCCGTTTGCGCCTTCCACTATTAATTTGGCATTAATCCTGTCGGCATTGTAAGCTGTAATCTGATCTTCTTTTGCAGCAGGAACTAAAATATCACATTCAATCTCCAGTAGTTCTTCATTTGTTATTGATGATCCGAAGTTTCCTCCCTCAAGACTCTTATTTTTTGTAACGTACTCTATTGCTTTCTTAATGTCTATGCCCTCAGGATCAAAATATCCTCCCGAAACATCACTTATTGCAATTATCTTAACACCTTTTTCATTCAACAAGTCTGCACTGACCGATCCAACATTTCCAAATCCCTGAACTGCGCATGTGGTAGATGTAGGATCTATTTCCAAAGTCTTCAAAGCAGCCATTGTAGCAATCATTACGCCTCTCCCTGTTGCTTCCCTTCTTCCTCTTGAACCGCCGACAATAATTGGTTTTCCGGTAACTACACCTGTAACAGTTTCCTTTTTGTGCATGCTGTATGTGTCCATTATCCAGGCCATAATTTGTTCATCTGTATTCATATCAGGCGCAGGCACATCCGAATCAGGTCCTAAAATTTCAAGTAAATTGACTGTGTATCTTCTCGTTATTAACTCCAATTCACGCATAGATAATTTTTTTGGATCACATCTTACAGCTCCTTTTGCACCTCCAAAAGGAAGATTTGCAATGGCACACTTCCAGGTCATCCAGGATGCAAGAGCTTTGACTTCATCAATATCGACATCCGGAGAATATCTTATCCCTCCCTTTGAAGGTCCCAGAATATTATCATGTATAACCCTGTATCCTTCAAATACTTCCAGTTTTCCGTTATCCATTGTAACAGGAATAGAAACAATAATTTGCTTTACAGGGTGCTTTAAATAGTTATACAAACCTTCGTCCAGCTTATAAAGTGCACATGCTTTATCAAACCTTATCATCATTGAATCAAAGGGATTAGCTTCCCCTCTTCTATACGGAGCGGGTTCTTTGTAAACGTCGGGCATTTAAGTTTGATTTTAAAAAATTAGAAAATAAAATTGGAATTTAAAATTAACATAATGCATTTATTTTATCAAGTTAGTATAGTTTATAATTCTCAATTGTCTCTTATCCATCTAGTGTTGTCTTCCTTAAATATTGATAGTTCTCATTTAAAAGTAAAGCTTAAAGTAGAAAAGTCTGTTCTAATATTGAAAACAAGGTCTGATATAATTTCCAATATACAAATGAATTTGACAATGTCAGGCAGGAATTAGTATATTCGTATTTATCATTATAAAAAGAACAGGCTTAGGGGAATTATTTTCACTAAATTTGTTTCTAATAGGCAGCAGGGCATGATTTTCGATATACCATTAAACTTTTCAAAGGCGTAATATTATGCTGCCTCATTTTCCTGGTATCCCAGTCGTTGTATTCTCAAACCGTTAAATATAATATTACACCTGTAGATTGGGCAACTCTATCCCAGTCAATTACTATAAATCCCGGAAGTACTTATAGCTATGATTTTACGGACAATGCAAATAAAGCCTTCGGTAAATGGAGATAACATTGTCGATGTGAATGATTTATTCTGGTTTTTAATAATTCCTCAATATTTGTAGCTATCATAAGTCCGTGATCATTACTTCGATATAAGCGATCATAAGAAGTGGCAAGGAAGATTTACTTTCATTAGTTTTTTAATTTAGTTAGTTTGTATTCACTTCAATAGAGATTGAATAAATATATTTTATGATAAATAAACGCCCTTTTAATTGAGATTTAAATTCCTATCTGTAATAATTCCGGTTTTATTAATTCACAATGTATCTTTTTCACAGGTATTTCCGCGTTTCTCAATAGCGGGTGGACCTACCGTGGGCTGGCATTTCAATAAAACTGATGATCTTAATGCAGAGATGAGAAAAATTGGCATACCGGAATTTCCTAAAGACGGATTTCTTACTCTTGGAGGAGGCGGATTTATTGATCTTCCTTTGAAACACATTAACTGGTTGAGGCTCGGAGGATTTGGTACCGGATTTTCTTACAGGAGACAGGCAGTTACTTCTGACAATCTCTCAAAATCCGTATATTATTCTTTTGGTTCCGGAGGAATGACATTTGATTATATAAAAAATTTTGGAAAAAGAGTTGAGATGACACTGGGTGTGCAAGTAGCAACGGGGAAATTGACAATAGAACTATATCAGAATGCGCCGGGATTCGGAAACTGGAATCAGATATTCAATGAATTGACAGGAAATATACCTTCTGAAAATATTTCCAGGAAGTTAAGTGTAAGGTTTTATTCTGTCCAGCCGCAAATAGGATTAGGTCTCTTCATTACTGGTTTCCTTTATGCTAAACTTAATGCGGGATATCTGTTTTCTACTAACGGAGACTGGAAAGTTGATGATAATATTCCCCTGACAAATGTTCCTTCAGGCATAAAGGCTGATGGCTTTAATATTAACTTCGGATTAAATTTCGGACTATTCACAAAGTAATTTTATGAAAAATATTTTAGTTACGGGTGGGGCAGGCTTTATCGGAAGCAATTTTATTAAGTATGTTCTTAATAATTATGATTATAACATTGTAAATTATGATAAGCTTACATATGCCGGAAATTTAGAAAATCTTGTCGATGTAGAATTTAATGACAAATATAAATTTGTAAAAGGGGATATATGTGATAAAGATAGTACGGAAAGAACAATTATCGAAAATGGGATCGATACGATTGTGAATTTTGCCGCTGAGTCGCATGTTGACAGGAGTATACTTGGCCCGGAAGAGTTCATTAATACAAATGTGAAAGGAACTCTGGTACTGCTGCAAATTCTGAAAGAAAATGATCTGGAAAGATACTTACAGGTTTCTACAGACGAAGTTTACGGTTCACTTCCCGAGGATAAGAAAGAGATTAAGTTTACTGAGAATACTCCAATTACCACCAACAGTCCGTATTCTGCAAGCAAGGCTTCTGCTGACCTGCTATGTAATTCATTTTATCATACGTTTCACCTGCCGATCTTAATAACAAGATGCTCTAATAATTATGGTCCGTATCAGTTTCCTGAAAAACTTATACCGCTTATGATCGCCAAGGCCCTGAATGAGGAAAAGCTGCCTGTTTACGGCGACGGAAAAAATATACGGGACTGGATTTATGTAGATGATCATTGCTCCGCTCTGATGGCTGTCTTACGTAAAGGAAGAGAAGGTGAGGTTTACAATATAGGCGGGAACAACGAATGGTATAATATTGACATAGTTAAGCTTATTTTAAAAAAGTTTGCCGTTTCGGAAGATCAGATACAATACGTTAAAGATCGGCCGGGGCATGACAGGCGCTATGCAATAGATTCAAAAAAAATTATGAACGAACTCGGATGGGAACCAAAATACAGTTTTGAAGAAGGCATTAGTCTCACAGTCGATTGGTATAGAAGAAACGAGAACTGGTGGAAAAAAGTGATGACGGGGGAATATCTGAAATATTATGAAGAGAATTACAGCGACAAAATTAATTAGAAAGATTTTAGGATTCAGATGCACATTCGTTATTTTAATTTAAGCATAATATTATATCAAATTGGTTTGAATTTTTTTTATATAAAAAGTAAATTAATAGTTACATTTAAAAAAATATGTCAATAAGAGTAGAAAATTTAACTAAATATTACGGACAGCAGGCCGCCGTAAAAGATATTACCTTTGAAATCAATACCGGCGAGATTGTTGGATTTTTGGGACCCAACGGCGCTGGAAAGTCAACGACAATGAAAATGATTACTACATATCTTACTCCTTCTGCGGGAAAGATTTATGTGAATGATCTGGATACGAATGAAGATTCAATGGGTGTGAGAAGAAAAATTGGTTACCTTCCGGAACAAAACCCTCTTTATTTCGATATGAATGTTTTGGATTACCTTGAGTTTGCAGCAGAGCTTGAATCAGTTCCAAAATCTGAAATCCCGAAGTCAATAAAACGAATGGTGGATGTTTGCGGACTTGGAGAAGTACAACATAAGGATATTGGCGAACTTTCCAAAGGTTTTAAGCAAAGAGTCGGTCTGGCACAGGCAATGATTCATAATCCAGAAGTATTGATATTGGATGAGCCTACATCAGGACTGGACCCCAACCAGATAATCGAAATAAGAAAACTTATCAAACAGCTTGGAAAAGAAAAGACATTAGTCCTTTCCACCCATATCCTCCAGGAAGTCGAAGCAACATGCGACAGGGTTTTGATAATAAATAAAGGTGAGATTGTTGCAGATGGCTCGCCGGATTCTTTGCAGGATAAATTTAAAGGACAGGTAATAATAAACCTTATCCTGAAGAAAGATTCGATTGACAAGGAATTAGTTTTAAGGGGAATTTCATCAATTAAGAATATTGACAAAGCTAGAATATTAAAAGAAGATGAACAATCGGTTCATTTTAATATTTCAGGCATTAAAGGTCATGATGTAAGAGAAGATATTTTTAAAAAAATTGTTTCAATGAATATGGTCATACTGGGGCTGCATCAGGAAGAAACCTCACTGGAAGATATATTCAGACAATTAACTACCACTAAATAAGATTTTAATAAATTTATGAAAAATATATTAACAATATTCAAAAAAGAACTAAGATCATACTTTAATTCTCCTATTGCATATATTGTAATTGCAGTATTCCTGATAATAACCGGCTGGTTTTTTACAAGTAATCTCTTTCTCGGCGGCGTAGTAACCATGAGAAATGTATTTGACATTATTCCATTTATATTTCTGTTCTTTATTCCTGCCATCTCAATGAGAACATTTTCCGAAGAAAAGAAAACCGGGACCATAGAGCTACTTTTAACGAAGCCGATAAGTGATATGGATATTGTCTTAGGAAAGTTTTTGGCTGCTGTTGCACTTACAGCAATAGCTCTTGCCTTTACGCTGATTTATGTAATCAGCTTAACTTTTTTAGGTAAGATTGATTCAGGTGCAATTATCGGCGCATATATAGGCCTGTTATTTATGACGGGGATTTATATAGGAATTGGAATTTTTGCATCTTCATTGACTGAAAACCAGGTTGTTGCTTTTATAATCAGCTTCCTTATAGTGTTTGCACTTTTTATGCTCGACAAAGTATTAGTTTTTCTGCCGGGCTCAATCGCATCAATATTGGAATATATAAGCATTGATTATCACTTCAGCAATATCGCAAGAGGAGTGATTGATTCCCGTGATATAATTTATTATCTGAGCGGAATAACAATTTTTATATTACTAACTAAAACATCTTTAGAAAGCAGAAGATGGTCGTAAACTTCACCTCAAGAGTATTTTAAAATTTAGAGAAAAAGTAATAATGAATAAGAAAGACATCCTTATAAAAGTATCAATTATTATAGGAATAATAATAGTCGTTAATATAATTTCGAAACGGGTTTTTACAAGAGTTGACCTGACGAAGAATAAAAGCTATACACTTTCGCCAGTCAGTAAAGATATAGTTTCGAACCTGGAAGACAAGCTTCTTGTCAAAGCATACTTCAGTAATAATCTTCCTCCGCCGTATAATAATTTGAGAAGGCAGGTTCAGGATATACTTGATGATTACAGGTCTTATTCTAAAGGTAATGTTAATTATGAGTTTCTTAATCCAACCTCGAGCGGTGAAGGAGAAGGAAACGAGCTGGACCAGGAGGCGCAAAAATACGGAATACAGCCTGTTCAGATACAGGCAATGGATAACGACAAGCTTGAAGTTAAAAGAGCCTATCTGGGGCTGGTGTTCTTATATAACGGAAAGCAGGAAACAATTCCTGTGGTGCAATCCGCCGATAATCTGGAATACCAGATAACAAGCCTGATAAAAAAAATGAATACGGTATCTAAACGGAAAGTAGGCTTTGTAACAGGCCAGGGCGAAGTAGATCTTAATAAACTGACGCAAATTAAACCAATGCTTAGCGATCAGTATGATGTAACACCCGTAGACCTGAAGACAAGCGGAGTAATTGATCCGGCAATAGGCGCTCTGGTAATCATGGCTCCAAAGACGATATTCAGTGAAGGCGAAAAATTTAAAATTGATCAGTATATAATGAATGGCGGCAATGTTGCATTCTTAATTGATAAGATAGTTCCGAATTTCCAGCAGCAGGTTGTTATTGGAAATGAAGTTAAGACCGGTCTTGAAGATATGCTTTTGAATTATGGAATCCGGATATCTTCCGATCTGATAAGAGACCTGCAATGTTCGGCTGTGCAGGTGCAGTCTGCAATAGGCTTTCCTATTTCAGTAAATTATCCCTTCTTCCCGGTAATTACTAATATTGCAAAAGATAATCCGGCATTTCAAAATATAAAAAGTGTGGTCCTGACATTTGCCAGCTCTCTTGATACAAATGCTGCCAAGGGCAAGAATATTAATGTAAGCCCCTTATTAACAACTTCCGATAAATCAGGTGAGGTAAAGGATTTTTTCTTCCTCAACCTTGAACAATTTCAAAATTTAACTAAAAAGGCTGCCGATACATTGTTCAATCAAAAGGGCTTTTTGGTCGGAGCAACGTATTCCGGCAAGTTTAAAAGTTTTTTTGATGGAAGACAGCCTCCAACCGATACAGCTCAGGGATGGGTCCAGTATTCGGGACAAAGACTGAATGAATCCGTTAAAGATAATAAATTGATTACAATTGGTGACGGTGATTTTGCTAATGAAGAAAACCGGCCTCCGAAAGAAAATATAACTTTTTTTGTAAACCTTGTTGATTTTCTGATGGATGACGTTGGTCTGGCCGTAATACGCACAAAAACCTCATCCGAATCGCCAATTGAAGAAACTTCCGATTCCACAAAGAAATCAATCAAATATTTTAACCTGATATTTCCTCCGGCGCTGATATTATTGGTTGGTTTATATAAATGGAAACAAAGGAAACAAAAGAAGAAGAACCTACAAATGAAATAAAATTAATTCCGGCATAAATGAAAAGCAAAACATATTTATATTTAGGTATTTTAGCAGTGCTTTTGATAGCTGCATATTTTTTGACAACTGACAGGGGGGAAAAAACCTCCAGTTATAAATTGACTGAAACTAAATTATTCGATCTGGATTCTGCAAAGGTTGATAAAATTGAAATCAAGACTTCGACCGGGGATCTTGTACTTTCAAAGGCATCCGGTGAATGGAGAGTTGAGCAGCCTTTCAATTACCGGACAGTGAGCGCTTCTGTCGAAGGTTTAGTTTCAAATCTGAAAAATATGAAGTTAGAAAGTATAGTTTCTACTAATCCCGGCAAGAAAGAAACTTATGGATTTAAAGAGCCTAACCAGGCTGAGGTAACGGTGTTCGAAGGAGGAGTTCAGAAAGGTAAATTCATGCTTGGTGGAACTTCTGCAGGCAGCGCCTCTTATGTCAAAAAGATGGACTCTGATAATATTTATATTGCGGACAATGTCGACAGAAACGCTTTTGTAAAGACATCGCCGGATGAGTGGCGTGATAAGAATATTATTACAATTCCTAAACAGGCAATAAATTCAGTTCAATATAAATCCAAAGAGGAAACATTTCTGGTAAAAAGAGATTCTACAGGAAAATATTTTATTGGAAAGGATTCAGTAGGAAAGAGCTTTGATGGTGTTTTGAATCTGCTTCAAAAAATGGATGCCACCGGTTTTAAAGATACAACTTTGTCCCCTCAAACAGATTTTTCCGAAGTAATTGATATTGACTGGGGTAATAAAACACAATTAAAATTTCTTAAATTAGAGACCACACCGGTAAAATACTTATTAGTCGTTTCTGATGATAAACAGATGTATGAGCTTGATGAAAGTTATGCAAAGAACTTATTGAAGACAAAAAAAGAGGTTTTGTCCAATTAATGCAATTTGGTCAAATTATGAGAGAATAACCCAGCCTCTGATTACCATAAGGTGGGATAAGATATCAATTCATTGCGGTTTTAAACTTTGATCCTGTTTCAAATGTTCTTAACAGAATGGTAATGTATACAATATTACATCTGTATATCTTTTTTGATTTATAACGATTAAGTTGATTTATGCTGAACCTGATAGGAATTATAATATCGAGCTATTTAATAGGAGCATTTCCCTCTGCATTGATTGTTGGAAAGGTTTTCAAAAGAATTGATATAAGAAATTACGGCAGCGGAAATCTTGGTTCTACAAATGCATTCAGAGTTTTAGGCATTCCACTTGGCATCCTTGTTCAGTCGTTAGATATTACCAAAGGGCTGGTGGCAGTCCTGATTGTTTCCAACTTTTTCTATCATAATTTACCCTTCACAAATTATACTCCGTTTGAAGATATAACTGTCCTAAAGATTATTGCGGGCTTAAGCGCTGTACTGGGACATACTTTTTCAGTATTTGTAAATTTCCAAGGCGGCAAAGGCATTAACACTGCACTGGGAATGCTTATCTCGCTAGCCCCGGTAGATGTAGGCATAAGCGTAGGATTTTTT